>JBDSSV010000274.1:0-6893 GCA_039928535.1 Burkholderiales bacterium | reverse complement strand
GACCCCGGTGACGCCGCGGCGGCGAAACTCGCTGCGCTCAAGGTCGAGTTCCCCAATGCCGAGCTGAAGGCGGCGACGTGCGCCGAGGCTCAGGTCGCCAAGAATTAAGGCCGCTTAACTCCCGCGTATCTTGTTTAGCATGGCGGTGGTCGAACGATCGTGGACGAACGGGATCGAATGCACCGTGCCGTTCCAGCTCTTGACTTGGCTGGCGCCGACGATGTTCTCCGCCGGCCAGTCGCCGCCTTTCACCAGCACCTCGGGACGGCACAGCTCGATCAGCGCGAGCGGCGTGTCGTCATCGAACCACGTCACGAGGCTGACTGCTTCGAGCGCCGCGAGCAGCGCCGCGCGATCGGCCAGCGCGTTGACGGGCCGGTCCGGACCCTTGCCAAGCCGTTGCACCGACGCATCGCTGTTGACGGCAACGATGAGGCTGGCGCCGAGGGCGCGCGCCTGCGCGAGATAACTTGCATGGCCGCGATGCAGGATGTCGAACACGCCGTTGGTGAATACCAGCGGTCGTTTGAGTTGCGCGATGCGCGCGGCAAGCGCGGCGGGCGCGCAGATCTTGGCTTCGAAGGCGGGGGCGGAATGCACGCTGCGAGTCGTTGTCAGTCGTTGTCAGTCGTTGTTAGTGAGATGCGGCCGCGCCGCGCACGTCACACCCCCACGTGTTCAGGCTAGTCGATATATTCGAACAGCTTGACGACTTTCCGCACACCGGTCGTCGTACGCGTAATCTCGACCGCGTCGTCGGCTTCCTTGCGCTTGACGAGTCCCAGCAGGTAAACCGCGCCTGCTTCGGTCACCACCTTGACGTGCACGGCGTTAAATTTGCGCTCGTCGACGAAACGCGATTTGACTTTCGACGTCACGAACGAATCGTTGGCGCGCGCCGACAGCGCGGTCACCGGCCCGATCGTGAGCTCGTTGTAAACGCCGCGCACGTTTTCAACCGCGCGCACGATCTTTTCCATTTCCGCCTTGGCGCCGGCGTTGGGCGCTTCACCGGTGATGAGCACCATGCGGCTATAGCTCGTCAAGTTGAAATGCGAATCCTTGAACTTATCGTTGATACGGTGCGTCGCTTTGAGTTCGATGCCCTGGTCCTCGGTGACAGTGCCGACCGTACGGCGGTCCTCGCCGACCAGCACCGCGGTGCCGGCGCCGCCCACCACCGCGGCAATGCAGCCGCCGAGCAGGCCGACGAGCACGGGAAACACGAACAGAAATGTGACGCGACGTAATTTTTGCATGGTCATTCCACTCCCAGAAGCAAACAATCGATTGCATCGCACAGGCAATGCAGCGTAAGCAAATGTACTTCCTGTATGCGCGCGGTGCTGTGCGCCGGCACGCAGACATGGACATCGGACGCCTGCAGAACTTCGGTCATCTTGCCGCCGTTACGGCCGGTGAGCGCGACCACGCTCATGCCGTTTTCATGCGCGGCGGCCACCGCAGCCAGCACGTTCTTCGAGTTGCCGCTGGTCGAGATCGCGAGCAGCACGTCGTTTTTGTGGCCCAGCGCGCGTATCTGTTTCGAAAATATCTGCTCGAAATCGTAGTCGTTCGCAATCGACGTCAGTGTCGAGGTGTCGGTGGTAAGTGCAATCGCAGCCAGTCCCGGCCGCTCCATTTCGAAACGATTCAGAAGCTCGGCGGCGAAATGCTGCGAATCCGCGGCGGAACCGCCGTTGCCGCAGGCGAGGATTTTGCCGTCGGCGCGCAGACATTGCACCATGCGCTCCGCGGCGACGGCAATCGGCCGTGCCAGCGCATCCATGCTTTGCAGTTTGAGATGCGCGCTTTCGGAAAAGTTCTCGCTGATGCGACTTATTAAATCCATTTGCGTCCGTCAAATCGGCGGATTATCCCATAATCACTCTGCAAACGCATTCTTGAGCCACTCGATGGCGTGGTCTTTGCCGTCGATCAGCAATGCATCGAACCTGCAGGCGGGCGCGCGCGCGATGCCGGCGAGGTAATGGCGCGCCGTGCGCAGCAGTTTCGCCTGCTTGGCGCGCGTAATGCTGGCGGCCGCGCCGCCGAAACGCGCGCTCGAACGCATGCGCACTTCGATGAACACGAGCGTGGCACCGTCGCGCGCAACGATGTCGATTTCGCCGAAGCGACAGCGATAATTGCGCGCAACGAGCTTGAGACCGGCTTGCTGCAGAAATGCGGCGGCGAGGTCCTCGGCGTCGGCGCCGCGCACGGCCATCAGCGCGGGTTGCCGAGCACTACCGTCTTGCCGCCGACGAATTGCGCGGCAGTGAGCTCGCGCGCAAATTGCTGGTCGCGTCCGAGCCGGATCTGGCCCGTCACGCCGTCGACGGCCGGATCGCGGCTGCCCTTCAGCACTTCGATGGCGAGCCGGAACGCATCAATGCCCAGCGCGTAGAGGCGTTCAAACTCGATCGCGTCGCCGTATTGCGGGCGCGGGTAGATCATCACCGCCGGATGGTCGGGTTGCAGCAGCCACGGCATGTCGACAAAACGCACACGGTCCAGTTCGTTCGCGGCGAGCGTACCGCCCCCCGCGTTGACCTGCGAGGTCGCATAAAGCGCAAGCGAATTTCCCAGATACGGGCGCGCGACGCGCGCGCGCGCGGCATCGAGCGCAAGAAAAACCATGTCGGCGACGCCGAGATCCGCGGTCTGACGTAGTTTGGTCAGGCTCGCCTGGTCGGCGCCAAAATTGAGTTCGGCGACGGTCACGCCGCCACCGCGCGCAAACTCTTCGACAAACGCCTGGCGCATGCGCTTGCTGAGCGCGGTGCCGTCGCCGAGGACGAACGCGTTGCGCCGACCGTCGCTGCGCGCGAGTTGCGCAATCTGGCGGGCTTCGGGTTCGATGCCGAGGCCGAACAGATAAAGCCGCGCAGGCTGCACGGATTTTGTTTCGAGCGCGTTGAGCGCGAGCGTAGGTACGCTGACGAGCTTGCTGGCCGCCACCGCCGCGACGCCATTGCGGGTTAGCGGACCGACGACCAACTGCGCGCCGGACTCGATCGCCTGCTCGTAAATGGTGAGCACGTTGAGCGTGTCTTCATTGACGGGATATATGCGAATTGGCGGCACGTCTTTGGTGGCGCCTTTTGCGCCGGCGACGAAACCCAGGCGCACTGCCTCGGCGTGGCGGCCGAACGACGGCGATGCTAGCGGCAGCAGCAGCGCGATATGCGGTCCGGGCGCGGCGGCCGGTGTGGCGTCGGGCACAGCGGCGGTAGCGAACGGTGCGGTGCCCCCGTATAGTAGCGCCGGGAGCAAAGCAAGAAAGACGGCCAGGCGATGAACGAGACGGCGCATCAAGGGCAGGCGACAGTGGAGCGGCCTTCATTATATGTAGTCGCCACACCGATTGGAAATCTCGCCGATATCACGTTGCGCGCGCTCGACGTGTTGAAACGCGTGGATGTCGTGGCCGCGGAAGATACGCGTCTCGCCATGCGGCTGCTGAAGCACTATGGCGTCACCACGCGGCTGATGGCATTGCACGAGCACAACGAACGCACTGCCGCGCAGAAAATCGCGCAGTTGCTGGCGCAGGGCAAGTCGGTCGCGCTCATCAGCGACGCCGGCACGCCCGCCATTTCCGATCCCGGCGCGCTCGCCGTGGCGGCCGCGAGGGCGGGTGGCCATGCCGTAGTCCCGGTGCCCGGTCCGAATGCGGCGGTGTGCGCATTGTCGGCTGCCGGACTCGCGGCGCCGCATTTTCTGTTTTACGGATTTCTGCCGGCGCAGCCGGCAGCGCGCAAACGCGAACTCGCGGCGTTGAAGCCACTGCCGTACCTGCTGGTGTTTTACGAAGCGCCGCATCGTGTCGTCGCCAGCGTTACCGATATCGCGGCAGTAATGGGCGGCGCGCGCAATGTCACTATCGCGCGCGAGCTGACGAAGCTATTTGAGACCATCCATAGTTGCCGGCTCGACGAAGCCCTGGCATGGTTTGCGCAGGACGCAAATCAGACCAGAGGGGAATTCGTGCTGCTGGTCGAAGGCGCCGCCGCCGCCGCTGCGCCGCAGGACGCGGCAATCCGGCACGTGCTGGAAGTGCTGATGCGCGAATTGTCGCTCAAGCAGGCCGTCAAACTCGCGACCGGACTCACGGGCGCGCGCAAGAACGATGTCTACGATATCGCGCTGCACATGGAACGCGCCGATTGATTTTGCTGAATGCAGGCGCATGCTTGCGTTAAAATAGACGCTCGATAGAGAGGAAAATCGATGAGCCGAATCACCATCACGCGCCCGGACGACTGGCATTTACACCTGCGCGACGCCGATCACATGCGCGCGGTATTGCCCGATACGGCGCGGCGTTTCGCGCGCGCGATCGTGATGCCGAATCTCAAGCTGCCGGTGACGACGACCGAACAGGCGGCGGGTTACCGCGAGCGGATCCTGTCGGCGGTGCCCGAAGGCGTGCGTTTCGAACCGTTGATGACGCTTTATCTCACCGACAACACGACGGGCAAGGAGATCCGGCGGGCCAAGGCGAGCGGTCTCGTGCATGGCGTCAAATATTATCCGGCTGGCGCCACCACCAATTCGGAGGCGGGTGTTTCCGAGCTCATCAAGTGCGAGGACGCGCTCGCGGTGATGGAGGAATGCGGTATGCCGCTGCTGGTGCACGGCGAAGTGACCTTTCCCAACGTCGACATTTTCGACCGCGAGAAAATTTTTATCGATCGCGTGCTGCTTCCGGTGCTGCAAAAATTCCCGAAGCTGCGCGTCGTGTTCGAGCACATTACGACGAAAGAGGCGGTGCGTTTCGTGCTTGGCGCGCCGCCGCGCGTTGCCGCAACGATCACCGCGCATCATTTGCTGCTCAACCGCAATGCGTTGTTTGCAGGCGGCATACGCCCGCACCACTACTGCCTGCCGATACTCAAGCGCGAAGACGACCGGCTGGCGCTGATCGATGCCGCCACCAGCGGCAATCCGAAATTTTTTCTGGGCACCGACAGCGCGCCGCATGCGCGCGATAGCAAGGAGGCGACCTGCGGCTGCGCCGGCATGTATACCGCGCACGCCGGCATCGAGTTTTATGCGGAAATTTTCGGCGCCTACAACGCGCTCGACAAGCTCGAGGGGTTTGCGAGCGTGTTCGGTCCGTTGTTCTACGGGCTGCCGCGCAACCAGGACAAGATCACGCTCGTGAAAGAGGTGTGGAACGTGCCCGGGGAGCTGCCGTTTCACAACGACAAGCTGGTGCCGTTCCGGGCCGGCGGCACCGTTGCATGGCGCATGCTGTAGACAAAAGCAGGATTCGCTTGCCCCCTTCCTATTGCCCCCTCGCATGTTAATCACGCTCTCCCCCTCGACTTGGGGAAAGGGGATACAGGATTCAGATTCCGGAGCAGTCGGGCCATGGCTTCGTCGCGTGTTAAAATGAGCGCGGGAGTTGGCCAGACAGTCGCTGTCTGTGCGCTTGTCGCACCGATAGAGGAAAGTCCGGGCTCCGCAGGGTAGGGTGACGGCTAACGACCGTCCGCCGCGAGGCGAGGAACAGGGCCACAGAGACGAGTCCGTCGTGCGACGTGCCAGCTTGCTGGTGCGTAATGCGGCGGGGTGAAACGCGGCAACCTCCACCCGGAGCAACACCAAATAGGCAAGCTATGACGTGACCCACTGAGCTTGCGGGTAGGTGGCTAGAGCGTGCAGGCAACTGTACGTCGAGAGGAATGACTGTCACGGAGGCGCAAGCTTTCGACAGAACCCGGCTTATCGGCCGACTCCCATTTCCAACATCAAGCCGCGCCCATTCAGCCGCGGCGGGACGCGCAATACGTAATAGAGTACCAATGGATGAGGACTGATCATGAAAAAATACAAAATAGCGTACATACCCGGCGACGGCATCGGCAAGGAAACCGGACCGGAAGGCGTGCGCGTGCTGGAGGCCGCCGCGCGCAAATTCGGTTTCGAATTGCAGATCGACGAATTCGACTGGAGCTGCGACTACTACGCGAAGCACGGCCGCATGATGCCGGAGGACGGGCTCGCGCAGGTGCGCAAGCATGACGCGGTGTTTTTCGGCGCGGCTGGCTGGCCGGCGACCGTACCCGATCACATCTCGTTGTGGGGCCTGCTGATTCCGTTCCGTCGCAATTTTCAGCAGTACGTGAATCTGCGCCCGGTGCGCCTGATGCCGGGCGTCAAATGTCCGTTGGCGGACAGGAAGCCCGGCGACATCGATTTCTGGGTGGTGCGCGAGAACAGCGAAGGCGAGTACTCGTCGATCGGCGGTCGCATGTACGAGGGCACCGACAACGAGTTCGCGACGCAGCAGGCGATCTTCTCGCGGCGCGGCACCGACCGCATCATGCGCTACGCGTTCGAGCTCGCGCGCAAAGGCACGAAAAAACACGTGACCTCCGCCACCAAATCGAACGGCATCTCGATCTCGATGCCGTACTGGGACGAGCGCTTCAAGGCGATGGCGGCGCAATATCCCGACATCAAGACCGACCAGTACCACATCGATATTCTGACCGCGCATTTCGTGATGCACCCCGACTGGTTCGACGTGGTCGTCGGTTCCAATCTGTTCGGCGATATTCTGTCGGACCTCGGCCCCGCGTGCACGGGCACCATCGGCATCGCGCCGTCGGCGAACATCAATCCGGAACGCGATTTTCCGTCGCTGTTCGAGCCGGTGCACGGTTCCGCTCCCGATATTTATGGCAAAGGCATAGCGAATCCGGTCGGCCAGATCTGGTCGGGCGCGATGATGCTCGAGCATCTCGGTCATCCCGATGCGGCGAAAGCAATCGTCGACGCCGTGGAGGCCATACTCGTCGAAGGTCCGCGCACGCGCGATGTCGGCGGCAAGTCCGGCACCACCGACATGGGGAAAGCCATCGCCGACGCGCTATAGCTTC
>JBDSSV010000273.1:0-5955 GCA_039928535.1 Burkholderiales bacterium | reverse complement strand
ACGGAACAGATTGTTGTCGGGACTCTTGACCAGCGCATAAGTCGATTTGTTTTGCTGCAACGTGCCGACCATGCGCAAATTCTCGAGCGGATAAGCCTCCAGCGGCTCTTTGCGTCGCGTAACGTCCGGCTGAATGCCGCCGCCCCCCGCGGTCTTGGGCGGCTCGATCTTGCGCGGTTTGAACGGATCAATCAGCTTATACGCGTCATACGTAAACGGTTCGTAGGGTTTGACGTCCGGCAATGGTGGAATTCTGCCATGCGGCAGATTTTCCGAATCTTTGACGAATTGGCGCAGATCTGAATACTGTTCGCCGCCGCAAGACGCGAGTCCGCCGCAGATCAGTAGCGTTACGACTATCCGGCTGTTCATTTTTTGGCCGCCGCTGCTGCTGGTTTAGCTGCTTTTTTCTGCTTCGCGATTTCTTCTTCGTCGAGATAACGGTAGGTCTTAGCGACTGCGTCCATCGTCAAGCCACCGGCTTCCTTGGTGCCGAGGGCAAGACCGACGTCATTTAACAGCACGATGCGCGACAATTTCGAAATGTCGCTCGCGAAGGCGCCCATGTCATGATAGCTGCCGGTGACGCGGATGCTGATCGGCAGTTCGGCATAAAACTCCGATAGCGTTTCGCTCGCCGCCGGCTTGAATGATTCGAATTGCAGGCCGCGGCCGAGTCCCGCCTGGTTAATATCCGTCAGCAACGCTTCCATCTCCGATTTGCTCGGCAGTTGCTTCAACAGGGTGCCGAAAGACTTTTCGATATCGGCGAGCTGCTTTCGATAAGCGTCGAGATCGATGGCCTGCTTTTTCTTGTCGAGAAACGTCGTGCGCAACGTCTGCTCTTTTTTCTGGGAAGCATCGATCGCCTCGAGCTGCCCCTGCCAGTCGAAAAAATAGCTGCCGACGATGATGCCGACAAACGCCAGCACCAGGATGCCGAGCTTGGGCAGCACCGGCCAGCTCCCGATGCTCTTCGGGTCGAGGCGCCGCAGATCATCTAATGTCATCATTTTTTTGCTTCCGGTGCTGGTGTGCCCGCCGCTTTAGCCGGAGCAACGACTTGCGCCGTAGGTATTGCACGGCCGGCCGCCGCAGGTTTCTTGACGGCGGCTTCTTCCTTGCCGCGCGTCAGCAACACGGTCAAGTTGAACTCGCTCAGCCGTGAGTTTTTGTCCGTAACGGCGCGGATTTCGACCAGGCTCGGTTTTTCCAGATACGGCGACGACTCCAGATTGCGCATGAAGGTCGACACCCGCGCATTCGATTGCGCAAAGCCGCTGATCGAGACTTTGTTGCCTCTTTGTTGAACGCCTTTCAGATAGACGCCGTCCGGCAGCTGGCGTACCAGCTGGTCGAGCAGATAAACCGTTTCGGCCCGATTTGCCTGCAATGACTCAACGATCTTCTTGCGCTGCAACAGCGCAGTGGTTTGTTCCTGGACTTTCTTGATTTCCTCAATTTGCTTGTCCAGCGAGGCAATCTCCGTTTCGAGATAAGTGTTGCGTCCGTTCTGGTCTTCGAGCTGGCCGCCCAGATAGCTGTGCGTCGCGAACCACACCGTCGCGCCTAGGCCAGCGATGATGCCCAGCAAGATAAAAAATTCTTTTTGCTGTTGCTTGCGCCGGATCTCGCGGTGCGGGAGTAGATTAATGCGGATCATGTATCAAATCTCCGCATCGCAAGTCCGCACGCCACCATTAACGACGGCGCGTCTGTGGCAAGATTCTTCGGCCGGATCTTCGACGACAGCGCCATATTCGCGAACGGATTGGCGATCATCGAAGGTACGGACGTGCGGCGTGTCGCGACTTCATCGATACCGGGAATGGCCGCGCAGCCGCCAGCGAGCAATATGTGATTTACCTGGTTGTATTGGGTCGAGGTGAAGAAGAACTGCAGCGCGCGGGCGACTTCCAGCCCGAGCGTATCCATGAACGGCGCCAGTACCTCGGCTTCGTAATTGTCCGGCAGACCGCCGGTGCGTTTCGCCGCTTCGGCTTCTTCCGGCGACATGCCGAATGCGCGCTGAATTTCCTGCGTCAGGGTATTGCCGCCGAATGGCTGCTCGCGCATATAGATCGACTGGCCGTTGCGCAGCACGTTCAAATTCATCATCGTGGTACCGACGTCGACGATCGCGATGTTCTGGTCCTTGCCGTTGTCAGGCAGCGAGCGCTCGATCAGTTCGAACGCGGTCTGGATGGCGAAGGACTCGATATCGACGACCAGTGCTTTCAGTCCGGCGGCTTCGGCAGCCGCGACGCGGTCTTCGATTTTTTCCTTACGCGATGCCGCAATCAGCACTTCGACGTCGTCCGGGCTGTTCGGCGCCGGCCCGACGACCTGGAAATCGAGGTTGACCTCATCCAGCGCGAATGGAATGTACTGATTGGCTTCCGTTTCGACCTGCAGCTCGAGCTCGTTTTCGAGCTGACCCGCCGGCACGATGATTTTTTTCGTGATGACCGCGGCCGACGGCAGCGCGAGCGCCAGACCCTTGATGTTCGTTCCCATGCGCTTCCAGCCGCGCTTCAGGCAGTCGCTCACTGCTTCCAGATTATTGATATTGCCGTCGACGACCGCGTCGCGCGGCAGCGGCTCTATCGAATAGCGCTCGACCCGGTAGACATTCTTACCGGCGTCGGCAATCTCGACCAGTTTGACCGACGACGAGCTGATGTCGCAGCCGATCAAAGGCGGCGCTTTTGACTTGAAAAGACGCTCTATAACATCAAGGTTAAAGTTCACTTTTCCCTTAAGCGTTGGCTGGTTAGGAGCAGTTCATATAATTTACATTAAATGCTAACAACAACTACCCACCATGTAAAGTAATTCCACCGCATTCCTTTTGCCCATGGCAGGGCATATAATGAGGCGAATTCATTATATGTCTTAGCCATTTAGCGTGTGCTCAGGTGGCTGGCGCAGGCCGCGAATTCGCACATGTTAACCCGTTGTTTTTTTGCAACAATCATCTTTTCCCTCGATTAGCCGATGTTTTCCCGGTGGTGGACATTTCCGCTTGCGCTAGCCGCTTCTACTCTGGTTGCTGGAGCGTTAGTCTTTGTTTTTGTTGTAGTAATCGTCTATCCGACGCTGCCCTCCCTTGAAGTCCTTACGGACTATCAACCCAAAGTTCCGCTGCGCGTCTACAGCAGCGACGGGCAGCTCATCGGCGAGTTCGGCGAAGAGCGTCGCGCGGTGGTCAAAATCGAGGCGGTGCCGAAAGAGATGCGCGAGGCCATACTTGCTGCCGAAGACGAGCGCTTCTATCAGCATGGCGGTATCGACTATGTCGGCGTGTTGCGCGCAGCGCTGTCCAATTTCATGTCCGGCGGCGCACGCCAGGGTGCCAGTACGATCACCATGCAGGTTGCGCGCAATTTTTTCCTGTCCAAGGAAAAAACGCTGACGCGCAAGTTCAACGAAATGCTGCTCGCCTTCAAGATAGAGCACAGTCTGCCGAAGGACCAGATACTCGAACTTTATATTAATCAGATCTATCTTGGTCAGCGCGCGTACGGGTTTGCCGCTGCCGCGCAAATCTATTTCGGCAAACCGCTCGAGCAATTGACCGTCGCCGAAATGGCGATGCTGGCCGGCCTGCCCAAGGCGCCGTCGAGCTTCAATCCGGTGGTCAATCCCAAACGCGCCAAGTTGCGCCAGCAATACGTGCTAAGACGCATGCGGGAACTGGATTTTATTTCCGACGAGCAGTGGCAGGCAGCGGACAAGCAAACGCTCACGGTCAAGAAATACGTGAACGAGTTCGCGGTAAAGGCCGACCATTTTGCGGAGATGGTGCGTCAGGTCATGTATGAGCGCTTTCAGGATGACGTTTACACCCGCGGATTCAAAGTCTATACGACGCTTTCCCCGGCGCACCAGAATGCCGCGTATGCGGCCGTGCGTGCGGGAGTCATCGATTACGACCATCGCCATGGCTATCGTGGAGCCGAGGGCTACGCCGAACTCGGTGCGCAGCCGACCGACGAAGATTTCGAAGATGCGCTGCAGGACGATACTGAAAGCGATGACATCTATCCCGCACTGGTGCTCGATGCCAATGCGCGCGCAGTCAAGGTTTATCGCAAAGGCGGAGAGACGCTCGAAATCAGCGGCGAAGGCCTCAAATTCGCGCAGAAGATGCTGGGTGACAAGGCGCCGGCAAATCAACGCCTCCGGCGCGGCGCAATTATCCGCATTCAGAAAGACGACAAAGGGCACTGGCATATTACGCAGATGCCGCAGGTGGAAGCCGCACTGGTTTCCGCCGATCCGGCGGACGGCGCAATCCGCGCGCTGATCGGCAGTTTCGATTTCGCGCGCAACAAATACAACCACGTCACGCAGGCGCTGCGCCAGCCCGGCTCGAGTTTCAAGCCGTTTATTTATTCGGCGGCACTCGAGAAGGGTTTTACGCCCGCGACCATCATCAACGATGCGCCGCTCGTGTTCGACGCCAGCAAGACCGGCTCCGAGCCGTGGGAGCCGCATAACTTCGACGGCAAGTTCGACGGGCCGATGCGTATGCGCATGGCCCTGGTCAAATCGAAGAACCTGGTGTCGGTGCGCATCCTGCAAGCGATTACTCCGCAGTACGCGCAGGACTATATTACGCGCTTCGGATTCGACGCCAAGTACCACCCGCCTTATCTGACCATGGCGCTCGGCGCCGGCAACGTCACGCCCATACAGATGGTTGGCGCATACTCGATATTCGCGAATGGTGGTTTTCGCGTGCCGCCGCATTTCATCTTACGCATCGAGGACGTCAAGGGCAACGTCGTCTTGCAGGCGCGGCCGGAGCGCGCAGGCGAAACAGCCGAGCGTGCAATCGACGCGCGCAACGCTTTCATCATGACGAACATGCTGCAGGACGTCGTGAAAATGGGAACCGCAACCAAGGCTATGCAACTCGGACGCGGCGATCTCGCCGGAAAAACGGGCACGACCAATGATTTCGTGGACGCGTGGTTCTGCGGCTTCGGCACCGGGCTGGTCACGGTCGCGTGGATCGGGTTCGATAATCCGCATACGCTTGGCCACAATGAAACGGGCGGCCAGGCGGCCTTGCCGATGTGGATCGCGTATATGAGAAAGGCCATGAACGGCGTCGAGGAGCAGCCGCGAACGGTTCCCGAGGGTCTCGTGCATGTACGCGTGAATCCGGAGTCCGGCCTGCGCGATCCTGATGGCAGGATTTCCGAATATTTTTATCAGGAGTTTGTGCCGGCCGAACGCGATGGGGAGGGCGCGGCGCCAAGCGCCCCCGCAGGCGCAGTGAAGCCGCCGGAAGAAATCAAAAGCCAGTTGTTCTGAACGCCGTACCGTCGAACGAATATGGCACGCGATTCCGGGCGCAATCAGACGCGCGACAGCATTGCGCATCTGGCCGCGCGCTTGATGGCTGAAGACGGCATAGAGGACTACGCGCAGGCCAAACGCAAGGCCGCGCGTCAGGTTGGCGCGACCGATGCGCGGCACCTGCCGAACAACGACGAGATAGCCGCGGCGCTCAATGCTTACCGCGAACTCTATCGCCCGGACCACCCGGCGCAACTGCGCGAAATCCGGCAACTGGCGTTGACCGTCATGCGGGAACTCGCCGCGTTCAATCCCTATCTGACGGGTTCAGTGCTGAAGGGCAGCGCGGGCAGCAACGCCGACATCCAGTTGCAGCTGTTCACCGACAGCGTCAAAAGTGTCGAGCATTATCTGCTCGACCGTAATGTCCGCTATCGCCCGGACGAAGCGCGGTTCTTTGCCGGGGACACTGCATTGGTTGCACCCGTTTTTATTTTCAATCGCGACGGCTGCGACTTTCATCTGGCGGTGCTGTCGCCGCGCGACTTGCGCCGCGCATTAAAAACCACTATCGCAGGCAGGCCGCTCGAACGCGCGAAAGTCGCAGCGGTCGAAGCCTTGCTGGACGGAAGCTGAAACTTACGC
>JBDSSV010000272.1:0-7416 GCA_039928535.1 Burkholderiales bacterium | reverse complement strand
ACTCGAGCCCGGAAGTCGGAAAATTCGAGGACGCCCTGGACGACGGCTTTTTCGAGCGTTCAGTTGAAATCACCACGTACGAAATGAAGTGGCCGTACGAGCAGTACGTGGCGAAGTTCGCCAATCTGCTCGAAAAGCGTGTACTGGACCGCATGGCGAACGCGGCGAGCGTTACGCCGGCGCGTTACGCGGATCTCCTGGCCGACAAGGAAGTCATGCGCGATCGTGCGCGCAGAACGCTGGCCGGCAGCGACGGCTTCATCACGCTGACCGCGCCGGGCCCCGCGCCGGTTGCGCGCGACCACACGGGCAGTCGCGCCTATCAGGTCTATCCGACGTTCCTCGGGTTGCCGGCCTTCAGCCTGCCGCTACTGACCGTCGACAGGATGCCGCTGGGCGTGCAGGTAATCGGCATGCCGGCGAAGGACGGCGCGCTGGCCGCGACCGCCAACTGGCTTACGCAAGCGGCCCGCACATAAAGAAGAGAGCCGCTTATTCTTTCAGCTTAAAGCGCCGCTCGGGCGGAGTGCCCGCCGCATAGTGCACTGGCTCCAACGCGGGAACGACGACTTCATTGCAGATCTTGCGCACGCGAAATGACTCCACCGGCGGTTTCCAACTGGTTTTCAGTTCGCAAGTCACTTCCACGCAGCTGATTCTCTTGAGCCATGAGCAAACCTTTACGTCAGAGCCGTCCGCTTTCTTGATTTCGGTCAGGTACGGCGCATTCGCATAGTACGGCTGGTTCGTGCCCGCGTCCGAGTTGACGTCCTGCAACACGGTATAAAAACTGCCGTTCACTTGCAGAAATCCGAGCACTTTTTCGACAAAGAGCGAAAGGTCGGTTGCGTAAGAGAACCCGCCGATCACATCGGTGATGAGCTGAAACTGGCCGAGTTCTTTCAATGAATACTCGCGCAGCCGCCGGCTGAACAGGTATTGCGTCTGGTTGGCATCCAGCATCGCCGCGATCGTCGTCCAGGCCGGCGTGCGGCGGTCTTCGATCGACATGGCGATCGCCTGCGCTTTCGTGCCGCGCCGCGCGCGCGCTTCGGGATGGTCGCGGTCATAGTCGGCGGTGTAATAGTCCAATATTGCCTGGCCTTCGCCCGCGCCGATGTCCAGCCAGCGGTCTTGCGGGCCGAGATTCGCCAGGCTGCTGTCGAAGCCGGCTGTCAGCGCACCGGCGTAGTCGGCGAGGGATCTATTGACCGTGTAGCTTTCGTCGCTTTTGGCCCGGTAGATGCTTTCCTGCTTGGTGATTTCGTCGGCGAATTTCGGGTTGGCATTTAATTGCGCGTGCGCGGAATTGATCCACGTCCCGAGCGAAGCGAGCAGAACAAGACTGCTGATGGCGGTAGTTTTCAAATTTTCCTCGATTTCTGTGGCTGGCGCTCAAAGCGGCGCCTCTGACTGCTGTCGCAACTGCGCCGCTGTCGTTTACGGCAACGCGGCAATACGTTTGGTTGATGGGTTGACGAATCTTAAAATAATACACAAACCGGAGCCGCGCGGGCAAACCGGACGGCAGGTCGCGCCCGCCCATGCGTGACCCTCATCACTTTCGCTTGGCGCCGAAGAATGAACCGTTTTCGAGCGGGCCGCCGAAACTGGCCCATGCGTAATCGAACTTTCCGGTAACGCCGAGGCTGAACGCGGCCGCGGTCAGCGCGCTGACAAAGCTGATCTGCAATTCCTCGGTGGCGTGTCCGGAGTGGGAAGGATACTGGGCGTCCTCGTGCGCGGCGTCCCTGATCGAAACTTCGGCGATGCCGCCGCGTATGTAACGATAGAAATGATCGCGGTCGAACGTCGCCGACACTTGCCTGTCTGCACCGAGCACGATAACGGGCTTGTCGATGCGCCGCAGATATTGTGGCATCTGGGGCCCGATGCCGGCGGGATCGAGCAGAATGCCGCCGGCGGCCGGTGCGCCACTGGCCAGCGCGATGGCCACCGCGGAGCCGCCATAAGAGTGGCCGGCCAGCACGATTCTGTTCGCATCGATCCGGCTATCGAGCGCTTCCGGTGCACGATGAACGAACGCAGCGATTCTCGCCAGTGTTTTGCCGTTGTTGACCCACGGACCTTCGCCGGGCAGTTGCACGGCAAGACAGTGTATGCCCCACGTCGCCAGATGCATGGCCTGAAATGTGTGATCGTCCTTCGTGCTATCAAGCCCATGCAGCAAAATGACGAGCGGCGCTTTTTCGTTCGACGCGGTCAAGTATAAGTCGGTATTGATATGCTCGGCCGGCGACAGTGCCAGCTCGAAGTTCTCGTGCGTAATCACGGTGAACGGGCCGCGCAGCCTGAATTGATCGAGATCGGCTTTATGCTCGATCAGATAGCGGTCGAGAGCGGCGACACTGGCTGGACGCAATGGGGTGATGCCGGTGTGCGGCATGCGCGTACAGCCGCCGATCCATGCGAGCAGGAGCACCGTAATCAAAATCGAGCGATTGGTCATTTTTATGCTGAAGGGCGTCACTTTGGACAGAGTCCGGATAATACGATATTTCATCAATGGAGCGTGGCATACGACATGCAACGGAACGGGTGGCGGAGGTAAACTCGCCGGCAACAAATTAATTCGCGGGAGCTTGCATGAACACTCGGCGCAAACTCATGCTCGCGCTGGGCGCGGGCGCACTCGCGGCGCCATGGGCGGCCATCGGTCAGCCGCGAGGGCGCGTTTTTCGCGTTGGTCTGTCGAGACGCCGGTCAGATTCGAACTGGTGTTCAACCGCAAGACGGCAAAAGCGCTGGGCCTCACGTTTCCCGCGGCGATACTGCAGAAAGCCGACCGCGTGACCCAGTAGTTTCGAATGGGCGGCGCGCGCAACCGTCCCTGAACTAGAATCCCGGAGCCGGCCCGCGTTGCCGGCCAATTCGCGGGGAGGTGCCGATCATGCTCGGTTGGGGCGAACTCACAAAATTCTTTCTGGCGCAGCCGGCCCGTCTCACGCTATTGACCTTGGCTGGTTACGCGCTTTGCACGGTAGAAGCGCTCGCGCAGGACCCGCCGCCCAGGCCCGTGCGCCTGCTTGTGCCATCCGTCGCGGGCGGACCCTCGGACTTCGTGGCGCGTCTTATTGCGCCCAAACTCGGCATTGCGCTTAACCGCAACGTCGTGGTGGACGCCCGTGCCAGCGTCAATGGCATCGTCGCCACCGAAATTGCGGCGCGCGCGGCACCCGACGGCACTACGCTCGCGATCGGCAACAACGGCACGCACGTCATTAATGCCGGGTTGTATCGCAAGCTGCCGTACGATCCGGTGCGCGATTTCGCGGCGATCAGCAAGCTGGTCAGCGCCGGCACGGTGTTGGTCGCGCATCCGAAGCTGGCAGCGAACACGCTCGCCGAATTCATCGCCGCGGCGAAACGCGAGCCCGGCAAAATCAACATCGCGGTGGCCGGCGCCAACGGCGCAGTCACCACTGCGGTGTTCAAGTCCGCGACCGGCATCGAGCTTAACAATATCCCGTATAAAGGCAGCGCGCCGTCCGAATTTGCCGTGATATCCGGTGAAGTCGCGGTGGCCATGCTGTCACTGCCGACGGTGGCGCTGTACGTGAAGAGCGGAAAAATGAAGGCGCTCGGCATTTCCACCGCGCGGCGCTCGCCGCTCCTGCCCGACGTGCCGACGATCGCCGAATCCGGCATCGCGGGTTTCGAATTCGGCAACTGGCACGGGCTGTTCGCGCCCGCTGCGACGCCTATGGCCGTCGTGCGCACACTGTATCGCGACGTCGCGCGCATCCTCGCGGATCCCGAAATCCGCGAACTCGTGCACGCGCGCGGCAGCGAAATCATCGCGAATACGCCCGAGGAATTCGCGGCCTCGCTGAAATCCGACATTCAGCGCTATCGCAGGATCATGGCGGCGGCGGGCATCGAGGCGCAATGAAGTAAAATGCGGCGGCACTCCCGTCGTTTCATTCCGCCGCGCCATTCCCGTGACCGGCTGCGCGGTCCATTTCGCAGAGTTTGATGCCGCTTTACCTGACCTTCTCGTTCGCGTTCCTCGGCTTTACGTGTATTGCCGCGGCACGCGTCGTGTTGTCCCTGTTCGCGCTCGAACTCGGCGCGCAGCCGTTCGCGGTCGGCCTGCTGGTCGCGATGTTCTATGCGTGTCCGCTGCTGCTGTCGTGGCCCATCGGTGCATTGTCCGACCGCGTAACCCCGCGCTGGCCGCTGCTGTTCGGCGCGGTGTGCGGCGCGTGCGGCATGGCAGTGCCGTACTTCTCGCATACGATGGGCGCGCTCTTTTTCGCCGCCTTCATGAGCGGTCTGGCGCTCGCGATCCTGCACGTGCTCGCGCAAAACCTCGTCGGTCTCATGAGCAAGCCCGCGGAGCGCGCGCGCAACTTCAGCAACTTCAGCATGATCGGCGCCTCGACGAATTTCGTCGGCCCCATGATCGCCGGGCTCGCGATCGACCACACCAGCCATGCGACCGCCGCATTGTTCGTGGTGGCGATCTGGCTGGCGGCCGGCGTTCTTATTCTTGCGCGCGGGAAACTGTTGCCTGCGAGTAAACGCTATAGCGGGCCGCCGACGCACATACTCGATACGCTGGCGAACCGCCGCATATGGCGCACGCTGGCGACGAGCAGCCTGGCGCAGCTCGGCACCGATCTCTTTCAGTTCTACCTGCCGATACACGGTCATGCGTCCGGCTTGTCGGCGACCGCCATCGGCGCCGTGCTGTCGGCTTTCGCCATCGCGTCGTTCGCGGTGCGCAGCGTGCTGACCCGGCTCATCGCGAAATTCGGCGAGGAAAGACTGCTCGCTTATTCGTTTTACGTCGGCGCCGCGGCTTTCGCGCTGGTACCGTTCTGCCATAGCGCGCTGCCGCTCGCGCTGGTGTCTTTCATATTCGGCATCGGCATGGGATGCGGGCAGCCGGTCACGCTGATGCTGATGTTCAGCCATTCACTGCAGGGCCGCACGGGCGAAACCCTTGGTTTGCGTTTGACCGTAAACAACCTGATGCGCGTGCTCGGCCCGGCGGTATTCGGCTCGGTCGGTTCGGCGCTGGGCCTGTTTGCGGTATTCTGGATCAATGCGCTGGTGATGGGTGCCGGCGGCGTGCTCGCGCTGCCGAAAAAAAATACTCCACGCGCGCCATGACATGGACGAAACGAGGGCCTCTCTGATGTGCAAGGCGATTATGAAATGCGTATGGCCATTCTTTGTTTTGGTGCTGGCGGCGACTGCGCACGGGGAGAGCTACCCGCAGAAACCGATCCGGCTGATATTGCCCGTGCCGCCGGGCGGCGTCGCGGATGTGATCGCGCGCCCGCTCGCGCAGAAATTGACCCAGAGCCTCGGCCAATCCGTGGTGCTCGACAATCGGCCCGGCGCGACGGGCGCTATCGGGCTCGGGCTGGTGGCCAAGGCTGCGGCCGACGGCTACACGCTGCTGTGGGGCTCGACCAATACTTTGTGCATGGGCACGGTGCTGTACGCGAAAACGCCGCCGATCGATAATTACGCGGCGATTACGCCGGTGATTATTTTTCACAACGTGCTGGTGGTGAACCAGGCGGTGCCAGTCAAAACGGTGTCCGAGCTGATCGACTACGCCAAAGCGCGGCCCGAAGAACTCAAGTTCGCGTCATCCGGCGATGGCAGCACGAACCATCTGACCGCGGCGCTGTTTCAAACGCTAACGAAGACGAAAATCACCCATGTACCCTACAAGGGTGGCGGCCCGGCGCTGATCGACGTGCTCGGCGGCCATGTGCAGGCGATGTTCGCGACCGTGCCGTCGGCGGTGGCCTATATCAAGGACGGCCGCTTGAAAGCGCTTGTTGTGACGAGCGGGAAACGTGAAGCGGCTCTGCCGGCAGTGCCGGCGGCGGCAGAAGCGGGGCTGCCGGGTCTCATCGTCTCGACGTGGAACGGCGTGCTGGCGCCGGCAAAGACGCCGCGCCATATCGTCAGCATGCTGAATGTCGAGATCGCGAAAATCGTGCACACGCCGGAAATGGTCGAGCGTTATGCCGCGCTAGCCGCCGAGGTCTACACCACGACGCCCGAACAGTTCGCGGCCATCGTGCGCGACGACTTCGCGAAGTGGAGCAATGTCGCCAAAGAGATAGGCTTGCGTTCGAACTAAGAACAATTCGATCCGCCGATGAACGCCGATACACGCAGATAAAACCAAAACCCTATCTGAGAATTGCTTAGTGCTTTTCATCTATCTGCGTTTATCGGCGTTAATCGGCGACTCATAGCTCTGGTTCTAGTTAGCCTTAATCCCCTGCTTGCGTATGAGATTGCCCCATTTCGTGCGCTCGGCGGCAAGGAAAGCGCGGAATTCGGTGGCGGAACCGCCAATAATTTCCGCGCCGAACTCGGCCATCTGCTTCCTGTAGTCCGGGTCGCTCAACGTATCGTTGATCGCGCGGTTCAGCGTCGCGACCATGACGGCGGGCGTCTTCGAGGGCACGAGCACGCCGTGGGCGATGACCGACTCAAAACCGCGCAGGCCGCTTTCCTGGAAAGTCGGAATATCGGGCAGCACCGCCGCGCGTTGCGAACTCGCGATTGCAATCGCGCGCACGCGGCCACCGCGGATGTGGCCGATCGCGGTCGCCGTCGCATCGAACAGCAACTGGACTTCGCCGCCGATCAGCGCCGTCACCGCCGGCGCGCCGCCGCGGTAAGGCACGTGCCGTATGTCGATGCCGGCAGCGTCTATGAGCAGTTCGCCGGCGAGGTGGATCGACGTGCCCGCGCCGCCCGACGCGAAATTCAGAGTGCCGGGTTTTGCTTTGGCGAGCGCAATCAACTCCGGCAGGGTGGCCGGTACTTGCGTGAGGTTCGCGAGCAGCACGTGCGGCATCTTGCTCAGCAGTACGACCGGCGTGAAATCGCGGTCGGCGTTGAACGACAGCCCGGGATAGAGCAGCGGATTGACCGCCAGCACCGGATGCGCAGCGAACAGCAGCGAGTAACCATTGGGAGTCGCCTCCGCGATCGCGGCCGCCGCGACATTGCCGGCGCCGCCTGAGCGATTTTCCACGACCACCGGCTGCTTCCACATGCGGCTCAGGCGTTCGGCGAGGCGCCGCGCGTTGACATCGGCCGCGCCGCCGGGCGGCGTTGCCGCCACGATGCGCACGGGCTGCGTCGGAAAATTCTGCGCTTCGGCCCGCAGCGAAAAAATCAATCCGCACGCGACGATTGCGAAAAGGAGCGGCGAAATACGGATGCGAATAATCATGAATGCGGGTCTTCGGGTGGAGGGCAGCGGCTGAAAGTCTGCGCGGCAGTTTTAGTTTAGTATGCGGTTTCACTTTACCAGAATCGTGGAGACGTAAAAGCATGGACCTGCAACTGAAAGGCCGCACTGCTATCGTCACCGGTGCGAGCCAGGGCCTTGGCCGCGCCATCGCGCTC
>JBDSSV010000271.1:0-3511 GCA_039928535.1 Burkholderiales bacterium | reverse complement strand
TCGAAACCGCCGATCCCCTGCGGCACCAGCTGCCCCGCGGCCTCGCCCGACCCGTCGAGCAGCCGGTCGATGAAGAGCTTGCGATCGATCATCAGCGACAAGGCGCGTCGCACGCGCACGTCCTTCAACGGGTTGCGGTCGAGCGGCTTGCCGGCGGCATCCGTGATGAACGGGCTCTGGTCACGGTCGGAATCGAGGCTCAGATAAATCAAACGCGTCGAGCCGACCGAAAATACTCGCACCTTGTCGTTCGACTTCAACTGCTTCGCGCCGTCCGGCGATACTTCCTCGATGAGATCAACGTCGCCCGCGAGTAGCGCGGAAATGCGCGCGACGTCTTTGGATATGTACTTCAACGTCACATTTTCGAAATCGGACTTCGGCCCCCAATAAGCGGCGTTGCGGGTGAGTTTCAGATATTGCGCCGGCCGCCACTCGACGAATTTGTAGGGCCCGGTGCCTATCATGCCTTTGCCGGTATTGAAGTCGGTGGTCGTGAGTCCACTCGCCGCTTTCTTCGACAGGATGAACGCGCGGCCGACCTGTTCTATGAGCGACGGCACCGGCTGCGACGTCTTCAGTTGCACGGTGAGGCGGTCGAGCGCGCGCATGTTGACGATGCTCGCGACGGAACCCGCGAATGACGCCGGGCTGTTGGGCACATTGCGCGCACGCTCGAACGAAAACACCACGTCGTCGGCCGTGAAGTCGCTGCCGTCGTGAAACTTCACGTGATCGCGCAGTTTCACTTCCCACGTCGTCGGATCGATCGCGCGCCACGACACCGCGAGCGCGGAATGCAGCTGATTGTTCGCGTCATTCATCACCAGCCGCTCGAAGATCTGCCCGGACGTGCTGTAGTTGGTGCCGCTGCGCGAGAACAGCGGATCGAGCGACGATTGCTCGGTGGCGCGGCCGATGATGAGATCTGCGGCATGCGCTGTGTAGAGAGATCCGGCCAGCAGCGCCGCCGCGACAATGAGCCGAAAGGCGGTCATGGCTTGAGCGCTTTCAGCGCCTTTAACGGCACGACAGGCAGCACGATATGCGAAGCACGCTTGCGGTCGACGAACACGGTGTTGGTCGCGACGCGTCGGGTCTGCGCGCGCCCTTCCGGCTCGCCGGTATTCGAATTAACGTCGTAGCGCGGAAAATTGGAGGACGAGATATCGAGCCGGATGCGATGGCCGGCCTTGAAGAGATTGCAGGTCGCGAACGGCTCTATCGTGATCGCGTAGATCTTGCCCGGCTTCATCGGCGTGGGCTTGGTCCATGAATCGCGATAGCGGCAGCGCAGGATGCCGTCGCAAAGATTCATGGCAAAGCCGCGCGGGTAGTCCGCGTTCGGCGGATGTACGTCAATCAGTTTGGCCGTGAAATCGGTATCGACGCAGTTCGACGCCACGTGCAGCTGCACTTCGATAGGGCCGATCACCGCGATGTCCTCTGCCAGCGGCGCGGTCTGGAACACCAGCACGTCGTGACGCGCGGCCAGCGGCATGCCCGGATGGCGCACGCCGAAGAAACGCTCGTCCTCGCACTGATCGAAGGCTCCGCCGTTGAATACCGGTGCGCCGGACGTGAGCGGCCCGCCCATCGTCGGTACCGGGTCGGCGGGATCGAAATCGAATTTGCGCGGCGTTGCGCCGGCAGCCGGTTTCGATTTGTCGAGCCGCCCGTCGGCATGCAAATAATAATTGGTGAATTTAGTCGGCGGCAGCGGCCAGTCGCTGCCGGATATCCAGCGGCCGCCGTGCTCCATGCGCCCTTCGGCATTGCGCCGCCCGCTGCCGCCGCCCATCAGGAACAGCAGCACGGCCGGTTCCTTGTCCACACCGTTGGCAACGCCCTTGACCCAATGATCGAACCAGCGCTGCCGGTACGCGCGCCAGTGAGGTGCTAAATTGTTGTCGATGGTCGATGCCGGCCCGAAATCGACGTCGCCCGAAAAGGTCTTGCAGCGGTCGCCGTGGGTCCACGGTCCCATGATGAGGCGTACGGGCCCGCGCTTCAGCTTGCTCAGGGCAACATAGTTGTCGGTAGCCGTGCGTATATAGGCGTCGTACCAGCTCGACATGTGGATCTGCGGCACGTCGGCAAACTGCTTGTAGTACCCCTCGGCGTAGATACCGAGCTGTTGCCAGTACGCGTCGAACTTGCCGTGCGTCCATTGCGCGAACAGGTATTCTTCGTATTCGGGCACCGAGCGCACGGGCGAATGGCCCGGCTTCCACGGCATCGCCTTGAACCAGTCGATCAGATCCTCGGCATCGAGCGCCGCACGAACGGACGCATCCGCTTTCGCGAGCGGACTTTCCTTCGCCTGGTTGAATGCCCACGTCACCTGCTTCATCTCGAACGCGCCGCCGCTGCGGATGCCGGACTGATAGGCATTCGAAAACGCGCCGGAATCGATGATCATCGCCGCGAGGCCCGGCGGGTTCAGGCACGCCAGCGAGCCCTGCGTGTGCGCTGCGTATGACAGCCCCATCGTCGCGATCCTGCCGTTGCACCACGGCTGCGCCTTGATCCAGGCGACAGTGTCGAAGCCATCTTCGCCGTCGGACAGATATTTGACGAACTCGCCCTCGGATTTATAGCGGCCGCGGCAATCCTGGTAAACGACGATGTAGCCCTGACGCACGAACCATGCCGCGACTTCCGGGCGCGGCCGCGACGCCGTCATTCCCGTATCGATTTCGGAACGCGACACCTGTGCCTTACCGTACGGCGTGCGCTCGAGGATGACGGGAAATTCGCCGGCGACCGTCTTGCCGTCGCGCGCGGGACGATAGATGTCGGTGGCAAGCTTCACGCCATCGCGCACCGCGATCATGACGTCGCTCTCGGCGATGCAGTCGTAGTCCGGTTGCGGCGATGCGGGAGCAGATGGTTTGGTCATGGTGGAATAGAATTTTAAAAAAGAATTGTAGCCGCAGAAGAGCGCCGACGAACGCCGATAGGGTCAAAAAGGTTAATCGATGTTGCGTCGGGACGTTAGGTTTTCATCGGCGTTTATCGGCGGCAAATCGCCTTGGGTTTTCAACCCGCTGCCGTCCCAGTACGCGAAACGGAAGCCGCGCTTCTGCAATCCTTCGATCACGCGCGGCAGCGCCTGCACGGTGCGTCCGTGGATATCGTGCATCAGGACAATGCCGTGCCCCTCGCGTCCGGCCTCGTCGAACACGCGCTGCGCGATCGACTGCGGGATGGGGTCGGCCCAGTCGCGCGAATCGATGTTCCAGATCACCGAGCGCAAGCCGCGGCCGGCAATTTCCGCGAGCACGAGCGGGTTGCGCGCGCCGTACGGCGGACGAAACAGGGGCGCGCGGCCGTGGATGGGCGCGGCTGCAAGCAGCAAGGCCTGCGTCGTATCGATCTCGGTGTCGACCTGCGCCGCATCGAGCTTCGGCAGAAACGGATGCGTATATGTATGGTTGGCGACGGCGTGGCCGGCGCGCAATATCGCGTCTTCGATGCCCGCATTGCGCGAAACGTCGGCAATGCCGCC
>JBDSSV010000270.1:0-7495 GCA_039928535.1 Burkholderiales bacterium | reverse complement strand
ACAAGGCGTTCGCCGCCTGGACCGCCCTGACGACTGGGTTCGCCGGGAGATCGCGATGGGCCTGGCGCGCAACATACTCGTGTTGCCGGTACTGGTGGACGGGGCCAAGATGCCGCTCGATACGGAGTTGCCCACAGAGATCCGGCCGCTGGTTGCCAAGCAAGCGTCCGATATCAGCGACAGCCGCTGGGACTACGACGTCGGCGAGATTTACAGGGAGTTGGAACGCGTGGTCCCGCCGCGCCCCGAATCCGAGGAACGGGACTCGCCTTGGCCCGGACGCTTGAAGAAAGGATTCCGCTGGATCGGCTGGAGTGTCGTCGGTGGCGCAGCTTTGCTTGCGGCAGCGGCCACCGTGAGCATTCTGACCGAGACGAAGCCCGGAGACTACTCCTGGGCGGTGGAGCCGCCCCAAGTCCGGTTCGACTGGGATCCCAAGAGCACCGAAGCCAAGATTATCGATGTCAGGGTGACCAACATCGGCAAGAAATCCGCTCGCTTCACGTTCAGTGTCGACTGGACATCGTTCACGCCTTCTGCCGGTGTCCTGACGATTAGTGACAGCACCTGCGAGGCGCATCCGGTGCCGCCCAACGCCGTGTGTGGTGTGAAGGTGGTATTTGATCCGCGGCGGCTCAAAGACAGCGAGCGGGATCAGGCGTTCAACGGCCAGTTATGGATCGCGGTCCTCAACAAGAGCGTTAATTCGATTCCATTGACCATCCGGCAGACCGCTCCTTGATCGGGCGCGCCGCATTCCGGCGCGCTCGCGCGGTGGCCGTTTCAGCGGAACGTCTCATCGAGCCGCTTGCGTAGTTTCGCCAATCCCGGCAAGCACGAAATCACCCGCGTTGCCTGCTCGTACATCGACTGGCGTTCCCGCACGGTGGGCGCGGGGTCGCAACTGAGGGCATTGCGATAGCAGTCAACGGCGGCGTCCATGTTTTCCAGATACAGGTTCGCTTCACCCTGTGTCGCGAGTCGCCAGTAGTCGAGGCGGCTACTCTCGCAATGCTTGAGGACTTCCTGCGCTGTGATCGCGGCAGTGGCCGCCTGCCGCTGGTAGGCAAGCTGCATGAAGGCGACGTTGATGCCGTGGTAGAAAGCCTGGTCGCTGCGGCCCTTGGCGACAGCGCGCTGGTAGGCCTCGGAGTACAAATCCAGTGCCCGTTGTGCATCACTCGCTGTTCGATTGAGCCACCAGCGGCGCTTGAGGCGCCCGGCGAGTACACCCAGTGCATCCATCGCGTCTGCATAGCGGTTCGTTCTCGATAGAATGTTTAACGCGTCGTCCTGTCGTCCGACGCTTTCATATGCCAGGGCCAGCGTCACCAGTCCTGACTCATCGAGGTCATCGACATGGGGCTCGAGCCGTGAGATTGCGTCCTGATACTGACCGAGCTCGACAGCAACACGCGCGCTGCCCCAGCGATCAGCGCTCAACTGGCCGGCGAGTCTCTCGAGCACGAATTGCACGGCGAGGCTGCCCGCTGTCCTAGGCTCTTTCATCGTTTCGTGTTCGCCCGGGACTACGCGCCGGCGGTCGGGCGGGAACGGCCCGAGCGAAGAGTCCGGGGGAACGAAGCCGTCCTGATCGCCCGCGATTGCCCAGTATTCGAAGGGTGCGGGCCGGTCGATAAACAGTTCTTTCCACGACTTGCGCAAAGCGACGATCAGCGGTGTGCCGGGGCGGATTTCGTTAATCTGCGCCATGTTGCGGGTCAGCAGGAGCTTGTCCGCGAAGCCGTTGCTCGACACGCCCATCAGGAACAGGTAGCGGACGTGCGAGCGCATGTCCGGGTAATCCACGAGCAGCTTCTGCGCCACGATGCCGCCGAGGCTGTGTGAGACGATGGCCAGAGCCGCATAGTTTCTGAATTGCCCGGTCGCGAGCTGCATGGAGAGGCCGTTTGCCAGCATGGAGACCGTGGGGTCGATGTTGATGCCCAGTGCGCGCTTCAACCACTTGAGCCCGCCCATCCCGATCACGCGATTGATCCCGGTGGAAATGTAGCCGTAGCTGTAGATGTCCCAACCGCCGGCGCGTGAATCGCCCGCGATAAACTCCGGAAATTTTCCCCACGTATCCTGCGGATCTCCGCCGCCGCCATGGATGAATACGATTGCGGCGCCGTTGCCCGGCTCGACGCGGCATTCTATTAACGTGTTCTGGTCTTGCGGCAAGCCGGGGCCTCAGACTAGCCTGATCCGCAGCAGACCTTCAATGCAGCGCGCAAGGTCGGCCGCGGTCACTGGTTTAAGCAGAAATTCCAGGCCCGCCACGCGCGCTTTTTCCTCGAGATCGGGCGTGATGCTGCCGGTGACGAGCACTGCCGGGATCTCGGGGTCGAGCGTCTGCCGCAGGCGCTGCGCTACATCGATGCCGGTGTCGGCGTCGCCCAGGCGATAATCGACGATGAACAAGTCAGGCAGCCGCCCGGCTTCATGCACACGGCTGATCACGTCGTCGCCGGATGTCGATGCAATCACCTCGGCGCCCCAGACTGACAGCAGTGCCTGCATGCCTGCAACGATGGCTTCTTCATCGTCGATCACGACGATCAGGCGCCCGCCAAGGTCCGAGAGGTCGGAGCGGGCGGTTTTTGCGGGTTGTGCATCGGCTGCGGGTCGCGGGATCGCGACGCCCAGCGGGACCTCGAAACTGAAGGTCGAGCCCTGGCCAGGCTTGGAGTTCAGGCTGATCCGGTAGCCCAACAGGTCGCACAGTCGTTTCACAATCGAGAGCCCGAGGCCCAGACCCTTCTTGCTGGTGCGAGCCGGGTTCTGCAACTGGGTGAATTCCTCGAAGATTTTTTGCTGATCCGCCTGCGCGATACCGATCCCGGTGTCGCGCACCTCAAGGCGCAGGGTCGAAGCAAGTTGCGTGGCGCCAAGCGAGACTTCGCCTGCCTCGGTGTAGCGCAGTGCATTGGCGATGAGGTTGCGCAGAATGCGCTCGAGCAGCACCGGGTCACTGCGCACCATGGTCGGCGGCGCTTCGACGGTAAACACGATTCCCTTGGCGGCGGCCTCGGCGCTGAATTCGGCGCTGAGCCATTCCACGAGCTCGCTTGCCGGGAAATCCCGGATCGCGGGTTTGATCACGCCGGAATCGATTTTGGAGATATCGAGCAACTCGTTGAAAAGCGATTGCAGAGCGCGTACCGACTGGTTGATGCTCGCCACCAGTTGCTTGACTTCGGAGGTGGCGGCTTTTTCGGCGAGCGCAGAAGTAAACAGCCCGATCGCATGCAGGGGTTGGCGCAGGTCGTGGCTTGCGGCGGCGAAAAACTGGGTTTTGGCACGACTGGCGTCTTCGACGACCCGGTGTGCCGATTCGAGCACGGTATTCTGTTGTGCGAGACGCTGCGCCAGCGTCTCGTTGTGGAAGCGGTTTCGCAACGACTGGACCAGAGTGCGGTTGTATTTGCGACCGAACGAAAGGATCGCGACAGTCGAGAAAAAAGCGATCACCGCTAATGCATAGTGCATGGCTTCGCCCTCGATGGCAGTGCGTACGATGACGGATACCATGGCGGGCAGAACGAACACGTAAAAGGCGGGCAGATAGGAGCCCGTGAGCAGCACCGCCGCCGAAGTTACTGTAAAGATCAGGACGATCAGCACTGCCTGCGCCACGGGCACGTCTGGCAGGAACAGGACGAAGCTGGCCGCACCCCAGATGCAGCCCGAAAGCCCTGAACCAATCGACCAGTAGACGGCCCAGCGTCCAACTTCCTCGGGGGCAAGTGCGCCCTTGCGGCGGTAGGCTAAGTACAGCCCGATTCGCCAGAGCTGGTTGGCTGCCATCAGGGCAAACCAGATCAGCATCGGTTCTCGCGGCGCGACTTCCCACAGCATAAAGACGATGAGCAGCGCACCGATTATTGATCCGGTGGTCGAAACGAGCAGCCCCTCGTAGAGCAGGCGCACCTGCTCTGCTCGTACGAGACCGTCGTAGCTGGTGTCGGCGGGAACCGGCGTGCGGGCAATGGTGGCGTCGGCGTTATCCATGTCCGGATTCTAAGCGACAGGCATCAGGGCGATGTCGTCACCGACTGTGGTGACAAGCGGTTCGCTGGATACGCGCGAAGGCGCGATGCGCCCTTTGGGCAGATAGACGCGTCGGGAGTCGAGCCAATGCGGCAGCACGCGGCCGGCGGCATCGGCTACGGCCCACGGCCGCATCACCGCGCTACGTTCGGCTTCATTTGCAAAATCCGCATCGGTAAGCGGCACGGTTTCGGGGCGCGCTTTGTCGCGGCCGGCGATGTAAGTGCGGTCAGCAGGAAGCGGCTGGACATCATAGAGAGTTTCAGCGACATCGAGCACCATGCTCGCGAGGCTACCGGCGCGCGCGAAGCGCGGCAAGTCGTCGGCGAGCTTGGTGAGCCGGTTGCCAATTCCGTAAACCGCCCGGTGCGTGCGTTTGAATGCAGCGGCGAAATCCTCCGCGGCGGCGTGGCGCGGCCGCGTGACTATCGTGTAAGCATCAAGATCGCTCAGCAATGCATTGGGCATAAGCAGAGGGTCCGGCGAACTGGCGATCCGCTGGAAATGGGGCGTTCCGGGAAACGGAGTTTCGAAGCAGATATAGGTTGGGACATGCACGCCGCAAGCCTTCAGGTGTTCGGGGATGCGGTCGATGTATTCCAGCGTGTCGTGCGTCGGCGAGAGCATGAGGCCGGCTGTGAACAGAATGCCATGGCGGCGGCAGAGATCCACTACACGGCGCGTCTCGCCGAGCAGATTCTGGTGTTTGCGCATGTCTGCGAGCGCGGCGGGATTGAATGTCTCCAGGCCCACGTAGACCAGCCGGCAGCCGGCCTGCGCCATGCGCGCGACATTCGCCTCATCGGCGACAACGTTGAATGTGACGCAGGACCCCCACGGCAAGCCCGTTTTGCCAATCGCGTTGCAGAACTGGCGCAGGTAACCCGGGTTGCCGCCGATGTTATTGTCGTAAAAGATCGCCATGCAGCGTCGGTGCCACGGCACGAGAGGCTTCAAGATCCGGCGTGCGGCATCTATTTGCGCGACAACGGTATCAACGTCGCGCGTATGATGCCGCGTCCCGATGCCGGTGAGAATGCAGAATTCGCAGGTAAAGGGGCAGCCCCTCGTAATTTCAAATGCAAGTGCGGAAATCTGGCGGTCTGCGACGAGATCGAGGCGGGGCAGGGGCACCAGGTCCCCGCGGTACGGCAGCGCCCGGTAGAGGGGTTTGAGTTCGTTGCTACAGAAATCCCGGTAGATCTGCGCAACGACCGGCTCCGGATCGCCGATCGCAATCGCGTCGAAAAACGGCGCGCAAAGCTGCGGGTAAAGGCTGGCAACGGGGCCGCCATAGACTGTCTTGGCCCCGCGCCTGCGCCAGTAATGCGATATCTGCCGCGCCCGGTCGAAGTCGGAGTGCAGGCTCGATAGAAAAAGCAGGTCGTAATCACGTTCCCAGTCCGGGTCGTCCCACGTGTCGTTGACGACGTCGATTTCAATATCTTGAGGCAGCAGGGCGGCTATCAGCGGCCCGATCTGGGGCTGCAGAACTCCCCGATGGTGCCGCCCCTGGCGGTGATAGTCGGTAAAGACCGAGATAATCCCTACACGCATTACTGGCGCCTCCGGTTTGATCAGTACCTTCTACTTTCGGCCACGCGCGGGCGCCGTTGGCCGGGGCTGGCTAAATCTAACCGAGTGCGCTGCGGCCCGGGAATAGGCGGAAAGTCCTAGGCCAACAGCCGTGCAGATTGCCGCGCTTTTCTCAAGCTGCGGGAATCCGCTCAGCCTGCGGGCAGTTTCAGTCCCAGCTTGCTGACCGCGATAACCGCCTGAGTCCGGCTGGCTACGCCAAGGCTCTTGAGTATCGCCGTGATGTGAATCTTCACGGTTCCCTCAGCAAGGTTGAGATCGCGGCAGATCAGTTTGTTGGGCTTGCCCTGCACCACGAGTGCCAGCACCTGCGCCTGGCGCTCGGTCAGCCCGATGTCGCGGTAGTGGACCGGGCCGGCGAGCCGCATGGGCGAATCAGGGCCGTGCGAGCCGACAGATGAATGGCGAAGCAGGCTTGGCGGAAGATAGACGCCGCCCGAGAGCACCAGGCGCAATGCGCCGACCAGCACCTCGTTGTCCGATGTCTTGGGAATAAAGCCCATCGCGCCTTCGTCAAGTGCGCGAATCACGACCTCGTGTTGGTCGGAAGCGGATAGCACGACGACCGGGGCCGCGGGAAACCGTTCACGAAATTTGCGCAGTACGTCGAATCCGTCCGCATCGGGCAGGGCGAGATCAAGAAGAATGAGGTTGATGTCCGCGTGCTGCTCTGCGGCCGCCAGCGCAGTCTCGGCGTTCGCCGCTTCGAGTAGATTGATATTCGTGTCGAGATGCTTGAGCACCTGGCGCAACGCCTCAAGAATTAACGGGTGATCATCGACGATGAGAACCTTCACTTGCTCTCCTTTTTGGGCGCGCTTTTGTGCGTCTATGACCCGTCATAGAACGTGAATCGTAGCTAGTGTATTACAAAACAATCCTCCGCGGCGCATCGAAAACCCCATTGTTGTTAAACAGGAAAAACAGCGACTGCGGACTGCGCACAAGGCTTTCGTCATAGGCGTTCCGCCTGATTTTTTCGCGCTCGATGCCCGCCCATACTTTGCGCCATGGAGTGAAAGCGCACTTCTTCCGCCGGGCACCGGGGCGGTTAATTCCGGGCAAAGACAAGGATCACATCATGGACACGAAAGCGACTCGAATTGACATCGTAGGCGGCAATACCGAAACCGCGAATTCCGGCGCATGCAGCAAGCATTCGCGAACCGCAGCGGCATTGGCTGTTCTTCTGATCGTCATCATGGTTGTTGCCGTCTGGCTTCAGCCCGGTGACGCCACCAAAGCAGTCAGCGCGGCGCATTCTGCGCAGTCTGCCGTCGAGGTCCCGGCGAAGTCCAAATATTTCCCGGACCAGTACAAGAACCAGGGCACCGAAATTCCGCAGCAGATCGATTCGTTCTGATGACCGGTGCCGCCACGACGACGGCGCGGGCCGGACATTTCACTTTACAAGGAGATCATCATGATTAGCGCGAATGAAAAAAACAGGCTGATGCGGGCCTACAAGCACGAGCCGTACACCAGAGTTGCAGTTGCGCTCAAGTGCGCCGTTTTGCTGGCGGTTATCGCCGGCATCGTGGTGATCGGGATGACGGGCGAGACCGGGTATCACGGCAGCACGCGACAAACGGCGGTGCAGCATCGCGACAGCGCGGCGCTTGCCCACGCTCGGGAGTTGATGGAAGAGCGCCGCGAGCGTTTTGAGGCGGCGCAGAAAGAGCGGCGCGAAAAAGCCGCCGCGTCGCGTAGCGGCGAAGCGCGCGCCGCGTCACCGGAACCGGAAATCAATGAAGTCACGCTACGGCGCCGCGCGAGCGATTGATGTCCGTCAAGCGGAGGCGTACGCGCCGCGGCTGTGACGAAGCTCGCGCCCGTGCGGGACGAA
>JBDSSV010000269.1:0-5923 GCA_039928535.1 Burkholderiales bacterium | reverse complement strand
CTGCCCAGTTGAAAAGACCTTGCGCCAGTAACCAAATTCATCCCACCTGGTGCACAAGGTCCTTAGGGCAGCCTGAGAATCTCGATCCAGTGGTGCCCAGCTTCATCCCCTTTGGCGCGCCAGTTTCCGGCAGGTAAAAAACTTCAACATTTGCCCGCAAGGTTCGCGAGTCCGCCTTCAAAAAGACCGCCTTTATTTCGCATGCACCGGAAGGGTCACATCGCCGGGCGCACAGGCGGCGGCGCAGAGCGTTGATCACCATCCGTAAATTTAATCGCCACCGCTTTCAACGTCTGCACGTTGCCGCCGCCGACCCAGCGATAACTGTCGTACGGAAACGGCGTTAATGCGTAGGGCGGGTAATTGAGCGCGCGGTACGGATAGCGGTACCGCGGATAGAACGTGTTTGTATAGGCGGGATCCCAGACGCGCACCGGCGGCTGATACTCCGCCGTGACTTCGATGCGCACCAGCGCGTCAGCGCCCAGCGCCTGCGCGCGTTTGCGCGCCACTTCCAGCAACGGCGGTTCGCTGCCGCCAACGCCGCCCTGGGCTTCGATCAGCGCAATTTTCGTGTAGGCGCGCGCCGGATATTCCAGGAGGATGACGACGTTTTCCGTCGCGGGGGCGATTTTCTGCGCCGGATCCAATAAGGTCACATTGATATCAACGGCAGCACAGCCGGCAACCAAGGTCGCAGCCAGTGCGGGCAGGAGTCTGGAAAACGCAATCGCGCGCATGTGATTTTGGACCGCTTGGCGATAACAAACGTTCGTCCCCATCGTACCGCGGCCGGCGCGGGCATTTTTGAGCGGCCGGGGCGCGTATTCTTTACAATAAGAACCAGCCAAACCAGTCTGTAGGCGACCAGTACGAAGGCTCAACGCACCGGAGCCACGCGGCTTGGAGAAACGGAGATGAGAAAAAAAATCGGATTGACGGTCGGTTGCGGTCCAGCAGCCGCGCCGGCGCGAGCGTGTGAGGCGCCTGCATCGGAGGCGCGCCGGCGCTGGCTCGCGCAAGCCGGGGCGCTGGTTTCGTCAACATCGCTGCCGCTGCTTATGCCGGTCGCGTCGGCGCAGTCCGCGCCGACGCTGAACGCGCTGCCGCGCATAGCGCTCATCATCGGCAATACCCGCTATCCCGAAGCGCCTCTCAAGAATCCCGGCAACGACGCCAAGGGCGTCGCGGGCGAGCTGCGGGCACTGGGCTTCGAGGTCAACCTCAGACTCGATGCAGGCAGAATCGAAATGATAGAAGCGATCCGTGCGTTCGGCGCGGAGCTCGGCCGGAAAAAAGGCGTCGGCATGTTTTACTACGCCGGCCATGGCGCGCAGCTCGCCTGGAAAAATTATCTGATCCCGGTTGACGCGGTGTTGGACACCATCGATGACCTGCAAACCAGAACGGTCGAGCTCAACTCGCTGCTGGAAGGGTTGATCAAGGCGCAGAACCCGATGAACGTAATCGTGCTCGACGCATGCCGCGACAATCCTTTTGGCGGCAAGGTGCGCATCCAGCAAAAAGGCCTCTCGCAGTTCGATGCGCCGCCGGGCTCGCTGCTCGCGTACGCGACGTCGCCGGGCAATACCGCCGCGGACGGCGAAGGCGCGAACGGTCTTTACACGGAAAACCTGCTGCGCGAGCTCAAGGTGCGCGAGGCCAAAATCGAGGACGTGTTCAAGCGCGTACGCCTGAATGTCCGCCGCAAGTCCGAGGGCCAGCAGATCCCCTGGGAGAGCACTTCGCTCGAGCAGGACTTTTATTTCCTGCCGCCCGCGAAGCCCGGGAAATTAACGCCCGAAGAGGCCGAGAAACTGTTCGAAGAACAGCTCGCTACCTGGGAGAAGATAAAGAAGTCGAAAGACCCGGCGCCGCTCGAAGATTACGTGCGCAAATATCCAAGCGGCAACTTTTCGGAACTGGCGCAGTTTCGACTGGACAAGCTGCTTGCCGAAAAGGAAGCATTGCGCGCACAGGCCGCACGGGAAAAGCAGGCCACGCTGGCGGAGGAACGCAGGGTCGCCGAGGAAAGGCGGCTTGCCGACGGGTTGCGGCAGGCAGAGCAAAAGCGCGTGGCCGAAGAACGGGTACTCATGCCGGCAGGCGCCGTGACCGGCGCGCCCATTCAAACCGCGTCGTTGGAAGCGAATCCCTACTCGAAAGGTACTGCGCGCATCGACATCCGCTTCAAGCTCGGCGACAGTTACAGCTACCGCGAGTCGGACCTTTATACGAAGATCGAAACGCGCAACCTGAAATTTGTAATCACTGCGATCACAGACGACGAGTTGATATTCAACAACGGCAGACTGGTCACCGATTTATTCGGCAACCAGCTACGGACGCCGAACGGCTGGAAATTCACCGGCGCGCAGTTTTATATTGCGGAATATGCGATCGGCAAAAAATGGGTGACCCGATTCAAAGTTGACCACGGCAACACGACGAGCGACAACGAATTCGAGTTCAGGGTGGTTGCGCGCGAGCGGATCGCAGTGCCGGCCGGCACGTTCGACGCGTTCCGGATTGAGGGTGACGGCTGGTCACAGCTGGCGAGCGGAGGCAGCGTCAACGTCAAGCCGAAGTACTGGATTGCACCGGGCATCCGGTGGCCGGTCGCAAGCGAGACGTTCAAGCGTCATTCCAACGGCAAGGTCATCAACAATGAACGCCGGGAGTTAACGGCGTACACTCAGCAATAAATCCGCGGCATCGCTCCGGCGTGACGGGTGATCGCCAAGCATGCACGCTCCACAACTTATTCCTGAATGGCAACTGCGCAAAAATACGACGCCGTAATCATCGGCGGCGGCCACAACGGCCTCGTCTGCGCGTGCTATCTCGCGGCGGCGGGGCTCAAGGTGCGCGTGCTGGAACGCCGCGGCGTAGTTGGCGGCGCCGCGGTCACCGAGGAATTTTTCCCCGGGTTCCGGAATTCGACCGCGAGTTACACCGTCAGCCTCTTGCATCCGCAGGTCATACGCGACCTCAAACTGCAACAGCACGGCTTGCAGATACTCGAACGGCCGGTCGCGAATTTCCTGCCGCTCGCCGATGGCCGCTACCTGAAAATCGGGCCGACGCTCGCCGACACACAACGCGAAGTCGCGAAGTATTCACGAGACGACGCCGATGCGCTGCCGCGGTATTACGCGATGCTGGAGCGCGTGGCCGATGTCATGCGTGCGCTCGCAGTGGAGACGCCGCCAAACGTTGGCGGCGGCGTACGCGATGCGCTGGCAGCTCTCGCCGCGGGCAATCGCCTGCGGCGCCTCGCTATGCCGGCTCGTCGCGATGTGCTGGATCTTTTCGCGAAAAGCGCTGGACAGTTGCTCGATGCGTGGTTCGAATCGGACGCCTTGAAGGCCGCATTCGGCTTCGACGCCATCGTCGGCAACTTCGCGAGTCCCTATACGGCGGGCTCGGGCTATGTGCTGCTGCATCACGTGTTCGGTGAGGTCAACGGCAAAAAGGGCGCTTGGGGGCATGCGGTCGGCGGCATGGGGGCGATCACGCAGGCAATGGCCGCGGAAGCGCGCGCGCGCGGCGTCGAGATAACAATCGGCGCTGCAGTCGAACGCGTGACGGTTGAGAGCGGTGCCGTGCGTGCCGCGATACTCGCCGACGGCAGCACGGTCGCAGCGCGCTGCATCGTCTCCAATCTCAATCCGCGGTTGCTTTATCTTAATCTGATCGACGAGCGTGAGCTCGATGCCGATTTCGTCGCCCGCATGCGCAACTTCCAGTGCGGCTCGGCGACATTGCGCATGAATGTCGCGCTGAACGAGCTGCCGGATTTCACGGCGCTGCCCGGAAGCAATGTGCAGCCGCATCATCAGTCCGGCATCATCATGGCGCCGTCGCTCGCCTATATGGAGCGCGCCTATTTCGATGCGCGCACGTCCGGTTGGTCGCGCGAGCCGGTGGTCGAGATGCTGATCCCAAGCACGGTGGACACCACGCTCGCGCCAAGCGGCCAACATGTCGCGAGCCTCTTCTGCCAGCATTTCAGCTTCGCATTGCCGGATGGCAGGCAGTGGGACGACTGCAAAGAAGCGGCAGCGGATCTCGTGATCGAAACCGTCAACCGCTATGCGCCCAACTTTAAAACGAGCGTGCTCGGCCGGCGCGTGCTCACGCCGCTCGATCTCGAACGCGATTTCGGATTGGTGGGCGGCGACATTTTTCACGGCGCGCTGACGCTCGATCAACTTTATAGCGCGCGGCCGGTGCTTGGCTATGCGGCTTACCGGGGGCCGCTCGCGCGGCTCTACATGTGCGGGGCGGGGACGCATCCGGGTGGCGGCGTGTCCGGGGTGCCCGGCATGAACGCCGCGCGCGAGATCGCACGCGACTGGCGTGCGGGCAGGCTTGCGGGATGACGGCAGTCCGTGCGCCTTCCGCCGTTAGGCTGACCGTTTTGATGTGCATCGCCGAGGCGTTCAGCATGACCGGCTTCGCGTGTTACACGACGCTGCTGCCGACTCTGATGAAAGCGTGGGAGCTCAATAATTCGGCAGCAGGCCTCATCGGCGGCGTGTTTTACGCCGGTTACATGCTGGCAGTGCCGGTGTTGTCGAGTCTCACGGACCGCATCGATTCGCGCCGTATTTATGCCGGCGCATGTCTGCTGTCGGCAGCTGGCGCAGCGGGCTTTGCCCTGTTCGCGCACGGCTTGTGGAGCGCCGTGTTTTTTCAATTCCTTATCGGCGCGGGCCTCGGCGGCACTTACATGCCCGGGCTTAAGGCGCTGACCGACCATCTTGAAGGCAAAGCCCAATCGCGCGCCACCGCGTTCTACACGGCAGCGTTCGGTCTCGGGTCGACGATCTCCATCGTCACCAGCGGCAAGATTGCGTTGCTTTACGGCTGGCAATGGGCATTCTGCTTCGGCGCGATCGGTCCGTTCGCGGCAGCGCTGCTTGTAATGTTGGCGATACCGCGCGGACGCAGCGCACGCGCGCATCAGGAATCGCCGGCATTGCTCGATTTCCGGCCGGTCGTTAAGAACCGGACCACGCTGCTTTACGTTCTCGGCTACTCGGCGCATAACTATGAATTGTTCGGCCAGCGCTCGTGGATGGTGGCGTTTCTCGTTTTCGTCGGCACTTTTCAGCCCGACGGTCTGCCGCTTGCGGCGGCGACGCTTGCGGCGATGATCAATTTGCTGGGCCCGGTGATGAGCGTCACGGGCAATGAGCTCGCGCTGCGCTTCGGCCGCCAGCGCATCATCTTTCTGTTCATGAGCGCGTCGGGCGCGCTGGCGTGCGTAATCGGATTTACGGCGCCGTGGCCGTGGGCCGTGGTGTTCGTTCTGATGTGCGTGCACTACGGCAGCATGCTCGGCGATTCAGCGGCTTTGACGGCGGGCGTCGTCGCGGCCACACCGCCGCATTTACGCGGCGCGACGATGGCGGTGTATTCGCTGGCGGGTTTTACGGTCGCGTTTTTAGCGCCGCTGGTGTTTGGCGTGGTGCTCGACGTGGCGGGCGGCAACCGCAGCGTCGTCGCCTGGGGCCTGGCCTTCGCGAGCATCGGTATCTTCGGCGTATTAAGCCCGCTTGCGCGCTGGGCCTACCTGCGGCGTTGACGCCGATTATTTGCCGCGATAGTACTGCGGCCAGCGTTCTTTGACCGCCGCGCTCGTGTCATCGTACATATGACAGGCGCCGATCTGGTAGGGTTTTTTCGTGATCGGCTTGCCGGCATTACGTTGTTCGCGCGCGCGTCCCGTCGCCTGGAAAGCAGTGGTGCCGAGCGGCCCGAGCAGTTCGACCAGATGCGTGCAGCCCTTTATGCCGCCGAGTATCTCGAGCGTCTTCCTGCGCCAGCCGGCGCCGATGGTGACACCTTTCAGCGCTTTGAAGTTCGGCGTGATGTCGCTGCACGGCGTGTAGGGGCTTGCATCGGTGGCCGCTTC
>JBDSSV010000268.1:0-3466 GCA_039928535.1 Burkholderiales bacterium | reverse complement strand
CGATCACATCAATCATTTTTCCGAACCGGCGCTCCGCACGATGCTGGCGCGCGCTGGCTTCGCGGCGCTCGACGTCGACGCTGAATCCCACGACGCCGCGTTCATCGTGGTTGCGCGCAAGCTCGATCAATCGGCAGCAGTAAAGCCCGACTCTGCGACTGTGCATGCGCTCGCGCCGCGCGCAACGGAAATGGCGCAATCGCAATCCGGGGTCTACGGCACCGTTCCCGCAAACGGGCCTGCGGCTAACGGGTCACGGCGCCACACGGTCGCAAGCCACTAACTTAGCTGACTAAGTGTCGTGCCTTGCTTCGCGTTCTGAGCCAAAATCGTGACAGCGCATCGCGCGTTTCATTGTGTTACGGACTCCCAAGTTTCAACTCGAGCACTATGGCGTCCTCGCGCCCCACCGGCGCCGGATAATAGCCGCGCCGGACCGCGATTTCGCTGAAACCCGCATCGACATACAGGCCGCGCGCCGCCGCATTCGTCGGCCTGACCTCGAGAAAAATTTTTCCCGCCTGAAAATCGCGCGCTATCGCAAGCACATGCTGGAGCAACGTGCGGCCGAACCCGCCGCGGTGCCACTGCGCGGCCACGCTCAAGTTGAGCAAATGGGCTTCGTCCGCCGCAATCATCACTACGGTATAGCCAACGATCCCGCCGCCCGCTTCCATGATCAGGCAGTGGTAACCCGCGCGCAACGAATCATTGAAATTGCCGCGCGTCCACGGATGCGGGTAGATCACATGCTCGATCGCCATGACCGCGTCCAGATCGTGTTCGGTCATTTGCCGGTAGCGCGGCAGATTATTGAGGAGCGCGCTCAACGCTTGCTCTCCCCCATCCCTGCACCCTCCCCCGCGTCGCGAGGGAAGGGAATGAATTGTATTGCGCGGTTGCGCAATAGCTCGCTAAAACTGGCGCTCATCAATGCCCCGGATTCCCGCCCCGGCCTACACCCTGCCGGGGCAGGCTCTCACGCGCGGAAACGACAGAAATCCTTCTCATCGCTCGCGCACCTTCAACGCCACTTTGTTGCGCACGTACAAAGGCGCGGCGTCTGCCGCATCCGCTGCCCCTCCTCGCGCGAACTGCCGTGCCGCCAGCACCGCAACTTCGCGCGCGTGCGGCACAATGCCTTCGATTACGCGCGCGATACTGCCTGTGTAACGGGTTGCCATTTCCTCGCGGAATACCACAAAGCCGCTGCCGCAACCGCTCCATCGCCCGGCTGGCAGATCCGGCGCCGCGGCGGGCTTATACAATCCCGGCGCAATTATTTCGCGCCAGCCGTCGCCGGTTTTTTCGTACGCCGCGTGATAAATCTCGCCCATGCGCGCATCGAGGCAGCACACTACACGCCGCTCACCCGACGCTTCGGCCAGCGCCAACAGCGTACCGATGCCCGCTACCGGCACATCCACGCCGAATGCGATGCCCTGCGCCACACCGCAGGCGATGCGCACGCCCGTGAATGCGCCCGGGCCGGAACCGAAAGCAATGCCGTCGAGATCGCGCGCGGAAAGCGCGTGCGCGGTCAGCAACGCGTCCACCATCGGCAACAGCAACTCCGAATTGCGCTGCCCGGCTGCGGCCTCACGTGCATCGATCTTGCCATCCAGCCAGAGAGCTGCGGAGCACAGTTCGGTGGAAGTTTCGAGCGCAAGAATTTTCAAAGTAGGGCCGGCATTTCGAAAACCGGATTTTACACGCTGCGGCGCCAGGAGTTGATGACAAAAATTCGCCCAGCCGTTACCCTTCATCCCTCCCCATTTTCCTTCATGATATTAACCATGCGCGAATACAAAATTGCCGCGATTCCCGGCGACGGCATCGGCACCGAAGTCATCTCCGCGGGCCTGCAGGCGCTTAAAGTACTGGCCGAGCGCGACCGCGGCTTCAAGCTTAGCATTGAGCATTTTCCGTGGAGCAGCGACTACTACAAGAAGCACGGCTATTACATTCCGGCGGGCGGCCTCGACAAGCTGAAGACATTCGATGCCATTTTCTTCGGCGCGGTCGGGGCACCTGATGTCGCCGACCACCTTTCCCTGTGGGGTCTGCGCCTGCCGATCTGCCAGGGCTTCGATCAATACGCCAACGTGCGGCCTGCGCGCGTGCTGCCCGGCGTGACGAGCCCGCTGACGGGCGGCGAGCGCATCGACTGGGTCATCATCCGCGAAAATTCCGAAGGGGAGTACTCGGGTAGCGGCGGCCGCGTGCATACGGGCCTGCCGGAAGAAGTGGCGACCGAAACGTCGGTCTTCACGCGCAACGGCGTCGAACGCATCCATCGCTTCGCGTTCGAGCTCGCCGCCAAACGTCCGCGCCAGCACTTGACGCTCGTTACCAAGTCGAACGCGCAACGTCACGGCATGCTCATGTGGGACCAGATTTTCTACGAAGTGGCGAAGAACTATCCGCAGGTCGAAACGCAGCGCGTGCTGGTGGATGCGATTACGACGCAAATGGTGTTGAAGCCTTACATGCTCGACACTTTCGTCGCGACCAATCTGCACGCCGACATCCTGTCGGACCTCGCCGCTGCGTTGTCCGGCAGCCTCGGTATCGCGCCGACCGCCAACCTGAATCCCGAACGTACTTTTCCGTCGATGTTCGAGCCGATACACGGCTCCGCGTTCGACATCACCGGCAAAGGCATTGCCAATCCGATCGCGACGTTCTGGACGGCGTCAATGATGCTCGAGCATCTGGGCGAGACGGAAGCGGCGCTGCGCATGATGAAAGCCATCGAAACCGTCACCGCGAAAAAAATCCATACGCCCGACCTCGGCGGCGAAGCGACGACCGAAATCGTCACCAACGCGGTGTGTGATGCGCTATAACGCGCGTCGCATGCGCGACGCTCATGCACAGGATGCGCATTTGTCGGTTGAAGACCCAATCGATTGAGAGAACAATTGCGGTTGCTGCGCAGCTGCCGTATTCCTGATTCATGCCGATAATGACCGCCACTCCCGCCCGCTCCCTCACCGCAATCCTCTTCTGCGGCAGCGCGATCGTCACGCTGGCGATGGGCATACGGCACGGCTTTGGACTTTTTCTGCAGCCCATGTCGTTCGACCTCGGCTGGAACCGTGAGGTATTCTCATTCGCGATCGCGCTACAAAACCTGCTGTGGGGCATGGCACAGCCCCTCGCCGGCGGCCTGGCCGACCGCTACGGCGCGCCGCGCGTGATCATCGGCGGCGCGCTGTTCTACGCCGCCGGCCTCGCATTGATGACCGTATCCGCGGTACCGCTCGCGTTAAGCCTGTCCGCGGGCGTGTTGATCGGGCTTTCGTTGTCAGGCGTCACTTACAGCGTCATCTACGGCGTCGTCGGTCGCAGTTTCCCCGAACACAAACGCTCGCAAGCCATGGGCTATATCGCCGCAGCGGGTTCGTTCGGCCAGTTCCTGATGGTGCCCGTCGAGCAATGGCTGATCGGCGGCATCGGCTGG
>JBDSSV010000267.1:0-2799 GCA_039928535.1 Burkholderiales bacterium | reverse complement strand
CGCGCGGACTAATCCGCGGCGGCACGGCATTGCGCCCCCCCTCAATCGGCGCGCAGCAGCCGGTCGGGCAGCTTGATGCCCTGTTCGGAATAAAATTTCGCGGCGCCGGGATGCACCGCGGTCTGTTAAAAAACGAAGCGGTGCTTTTAGAACGCGACATTGCGGCCATTGCCTGCCCAATGAATATCATCCGATTCAGGCACTCGTGTTTTATCGAGCGAACAAAGCGCTCAGCGTATGCGTTCAGGTTCGGCGACATCGGTGGCAGTCGGATGACCTGCGTCCCGCTGTCTTCTATCAGCCTGCGGAATTGCACCGTGTACTTGGCCTGTTTCAGATACCGTTCGCAACTTGACTAACGATTCGCCTCCCACACGTCATGACATCGATACTGCCGTTCGCTACTCCTGCTCTACGCCCGCCGCCTTGATCACCTTCGCCCATTTGGCGATTTCCGCGCTTACAAATGCGAGAAACGCCTCGGGCGTGTCGCCGACGACATCGGCGCCCTGGCTCTGGATCAGTTGACGCACGCGCGGGTCAGTGAGTGCCCTGACCATTTCGCTATTGAGAAACGCCGTTAGCTCAGGCGGCAGTCTGGCGGGCGCAAAAAAGCCGAACCATGCGGTGGCTTCGTAGCCCGGCAGCGTTTCCGCGATAGCGGGTACGCCGGGCAGCACGGCCGACCGCTTGGGCGAGGTAACGCCCAACGCGCGCAACCGTCCGTTTCTGATATGCGGCAGCGCTGCTGTGACGTTGGGGAACATCAGCATCACATTGCCGGCGATCACGTCGGTCATGCCGGGCGCGCTGCCTTTGTACGGCACGTGCAGCATTTTCACGCCGGCCATGTCGCAGAACAGCACGCCGGCCAGATGTTGCGAGAACCCCGTGCCGGCCGACGCATACGTCATTTGCCCGGGCCGCGACTTCGCGAACGCGATCAGTTGCTTTACCGATCGTGCAGGCAGTCCCGGGTGCGTGATCAGCACGTTGGGAACGTTGGCCACCAGCATCAGCGGCGTGAAGTCTTTTACGGGGTGATAGGGGAGAGTCTTGCGCAAACTGAGATTGATCGCGTGCGTGCCGCTGTGGCCGATCATGATCGTGTAGCCGTCCGGCGCGGCGTGCGCGGTGAGTTCGGTGCCAATGATGCCGCTCGCGCCGGCGCGGTTGTCGACGACGAACGGCTGGCCGAGATTTTCCGCCATCTTTTGCGTCACCGCGCGCGCCAGGATGTCCGCGCCGCCACCGGGCGGGCCCGGGACTATTACGCGCACCGTTCGCACCGGATAATCCAGCGCCGCGGCCCCGGCGCCTGCTGCGATCAGCGTGCAGCAGACAGCAAGTGCGTGACGATATTTCATACGGCGGTCTTCAGCAGTAGTTTCCCGACGGTGCCGCGGTTTTCCAGAATCGCATGCGCCTTGCCCGCATCGGCGAGGTCGAACACCTGCTGGATGGTCACGCGCAGGGCGCCGTCAGCGACCCACTTCATCACCTCTTTCGCGCGCCGCGCAAACTCTTCTGGTGTCGCCACGAAATGCTCCATGTGCGTGCGCGTGAGCAACACCGAACCGGCTTCCGCCAGTTCCATCGGCTCGAAATTTTTGACGAGTCCCGATGAGTGGCCAAACAGCACGCAAGTCCCGCGCCGCCGCAGCGAGTGCAGCGATCCATGCAAGGTATCTTTGCCGACCGAATCGAATACCACGTCGACACCGCGTCCCGCGGTCAGTCGCCGCGTCTCTTCGCTGAAATTCTGTCGGGTGTAGACGATGACATCGTCGGCGCCGCGATTACGCGCGATCTCCGCCTTCGCGTCCGTTCCCACCGTCGCGATGACCCGAACGCCGCGCATCTTGAGCATCTGGACCAGCATCTGGCCGACGCCTCCCGCGCCTGCGTGTACCAATGCCGTATTGCCCTTGGCGAGCCCGAATTCCGTCGACAGGTAGTGCGCCGTCATGCCATGGGTCAGGATGGCGGAGGCGACTTCCAGGCTGACACCGTCCGGAACGTGCGCGAGCCGGATCGCCGGGGCCACGCTGTACTCGGCGTAGGATCCCGAATTGCGCGTGTAGGCCACGCGGTCACCGATCGCGAATCCGGTGACGTCGCTGCCAAGCTTGGCCACGGTGCCTGAACCTTCGACGCCCAACACATAGGGCAGCGGCGTCGAATAGGTGGGCGAGTTCGCATAGTCGCCGCCACGGCGGTAGATGTCGCTGAAATTCACCCCGGCGTAGGCCATTTTTATCAGCAACTGGCCGGCCGTCGGTTCCGGCACCGCGACGTCGTTCAACTCGATGACTTCAGGCCCACCGAAGCGGTGGATTCGGACTGCGCGCATATGGCTCCTCAAGCGGGGTTGGGCCGGAATTCTCAACGCACGACTGCCAGCGGCTGATGCGCCGCCGGTTGCACGCTATCAGTACGGCTTGTCGCCGGCGATTTGCGTGCGATGCATGAGTCGCCGCTGATTGGGATCGAACGCATCGCGGCGATGCATGGTGCAGCGGTTATCCCAGATGATGACGTCGCCGACCCGCCACTGCTGTATCCAGGTCGACTCGGAACGGACCGCGTGCTTCCATAACGCGTTCAGCAGCGCCTCGCTTTCCACGAAGGCCAGCCCCGGTATATAAGCATTGAGCCGGCGCCCCAGATACAGCGCCTTGCGGCCAGTGACGGGATGCGTGCGAACGAGGGGATGAACCGCGCCTATCGTTTCGCGCGGATCGGTTACTTCCTTCCAACCCTTGCGCAACATGCCGGCGCTATTGCGGCTCGCGTCAT
>JBDSSV010000266.1:0-4617 GCA_039928535.1 Burkholderiales bacterium | reverse complement strand
TCATCGTTCTGATACTGGCGAGTCTGGCCTCGGCGCTCTACTTTATGGTCAAGGACAAAGGGACTTCAACGCGCACTGCCAGGGCGCTGACCTGGCGCGTCGTGTTTTCGATTGCGCTCTTCGTGCTGTTGATGCTTTCCTATCACTTCGGTTTCATAAACCAGAAGTTGTAGAAAAAAAACGCCGCACCCTCGGTGCGGCGCCGATTCCCCGAGTGCGGGAACCTCCCCCTCTTATTGTTGCCGGCGACTGGCGTCTACAGCCAGTAGACCAGAATAAACAGGAGCAACCAGACCACGTCGACGAAATGCCAGTACCAAGCCACGCCTTCAAAACCGAAATGGTGCTCGGCGGTAAAGTGCCCGGCAATCGAACGGCCCAGAATCACCATGAGCATCAAGGTGCCGACGGTCACGTGAAAACCGTGAAAGCCGGTCAGCATGAAAAAACTTGCGCCGTAGGCGCCGGTGGTCAGCTTCAGGTTCAAGTCCGAATACGCCTCGTGGTACTCGAAAGCCTGCAAACCCAGGAAAGTCATGCCTAACGCGATGGTCAATACGAGGCCGACGATAAGCTGCGTGCGGTTGTTTTTCAGCAGTCCCCAATGCGCAATGGTTACGGTAACACCGGAGGTCAGCAGAATCAGGGTGTTGATAGCGGGCACGCCCCACGCCGCCATCGGCGTGAATTTTTCGGCGATCCCCGGGCCGGCCGTCGGCCATTGCGCGGCGAACTCCGGCCATATCAACTTGTGCTCGAGATCGCCAAGCCATGGCACCGACAGCACGCGCATATAGAAGAGCGCACCGAAGAATGCCGCGAAGAACATGACTTCCGAAAATATGAACCAGCTCATGCCCCAGCGGAACGACGCGTCGACCTGCTTGTTGTAGCTGCCGCCTTCGCTTTCGTGCGCGACGACGCCGAACCACCCGAACATCATGTAGAACAGCGTGCACACGCCGAAGATCAGCAGGAACTTGCCCCACGTGGCGTCGTTCATCCACAACGCCGCGCCAAACGCCATGCAAAGCAGGGCCAGTGACCCGAAGATCGGCCACCGCGACGGGTCCGGAATGAAATAACGCGCCGACTGGTTCATCATGATGCGGTCTCCCTCGTAACTTTAGATTTCAATTGCGTGCCGACTGCCTGCGTCAGCTGAGTATGAAATGCACCAGCGTGAGCAGACTCAATACCAGCAGAATTGCGCCGATGATACCGGCGACAATGACCTGCACCGGCTTCAGCGTCACAGCGTCCTTCTCGTATTCCGCGCGCCGGCGGATGCCGAGGAACGACCAGAACACCGCCTTGATCACCTGTAGTGGCGTGGCGCTGGACGGTTTTTGCTCGTAGGCCCTGTCCATCAGCTGGCTTTCCTGGCCGTGCCTTCAATTTCGAAAAACGAATACGACAGCGTGATCGTGTTGACGTCGTCCGGCAGGCCGTGCTCGATTACGAATACGACCGGCATCTGGCGCGACTCGCCCGGCTGCAGCGTCTGCTGCGTAAAGCAGAAACACTCGAGCTTCTTGAAGTACTTCACCGCCAGTTGCGGGCCGTAGCTGGGGACCGCCTGGCCGGTGACGGCGCGGTCGGCCGTATTACGTATTTCGTACATGACCGTGGTCAGCTCGCCCGGGTGTATGCGCACGCTGGTCTGTAGCGGGCGGAAAGTCCACGGCAGCTTGCCGCTCAGGTTGGAATCGAATTCTATCGTGACGAAGCGCGCGGCATCGATCTGCGTATTGCCGACCACATCTGCCTTCAACACGTTATTGACGCCGGTGACTTCGCAGATCTTCTGGTAGAACGGGATCAGCGCGAAGCCGAAGCCGAACATGCCAAGCGCGACGATAAACAGCTTCTTCATCGTCAGCAGGTTCGACTGTGCCTGGGCTGTCACCATAGCCAGTGCCGCACGATTACGGCGACGAAAAAAGCCGCCGCAATCAATGCGAGTATCAGTGCGGTCTTGACCTTGCCCGCAGGGGCCCGCTGATCCATCGCGACGTGCATCTATTTGACGACCGGCGGCGTCTCGAAACTGTGGTACGGCGGCGGCGAGCTCAACGTCCACTCGAGCGTGTCAGCGCCCTCCCACGGATTGTCCGGCGCTTTCTCGCCGCCCTTGATGCACGTGATGACCACGTAGAGGAACAGCAGCTGGGAGAGGCCGAAGCCGAACGCGCCGATCGATGCAATCTCGTTGAAGTTCGCGAACTGCATCGCGTAATCCGGAATGCGCCGCGGCATGCCGGCCAATCCCAGGAAATGCATCACGAAGAAGGTGAGGTTGAAGAAAATCATCGACAGCCAGAAGTGCGCTTTGCCGAGAGTCTCGTTGTACATGTGGCCGGTCCACTTCGGCAGCCAGAAATAAGTGCCGGCGAAAATCGCAAACAGCGAGCCGGCGACCAGTACGTAATGGAAGTGCGCGACGACATAGTACGTGTCCTGCAACTGGATATCGACCGGCGTGATCGCGAGAATGAGGCCGGTAAACCCGCCCATCGAAAACACGAACAGGAAGCCGCAGGCGAACAGCATCGGCGTCTCGAACGTCATCGAGCCTTTCCACATGGTCGCGATCCAGTTGAATACCTTTACGCCGGTCGGCACCGCGATCAGCATGGTCGAGAACATGAAGAACAACTGTCCGGCCGCCGGCATGCCGACCGTGAACATATGGTGGGCCCACACGATAAACGACAGGATCGCGATTGACGACGTGGCGTAAACCATGGACGCATAGCCGAAGAGCGGCTTGCGCGCGAACGCCGGTATGACCTGCGAGACGATACCAAACGCGGGCAGGATCATGATGTAGACCTCGGGATGCCCGAAGAACCAGAAAATATGCTGGAACATGACGGGGTCCCCGCCGCCCGCGGCATTAAAGAAGTTGGTGCCGAAATGGCGGTCGGTCAATACCATGGTAATGGCGCCCGCCAGCACCGGCATCACCGCAATCAGCAGGTAAGCAGTGATCAGCCACGTCCAGACGAACAACGGCATTTTCATCAGCGTCATGCCCGGCGCGCGCATGTTGAGGATGGTGGTAACGATGTTGATCGAGCCCATGATCGACGACGCACCCATGATATGCAGCGCGAATATGCCGAGGTCCATGCCGGGGCCCATTTGCGTCGACAGCGGAGCATAGATCGTCCAGCCAGCGGCTGGCGCGCCGCCGGGCACGAAGAACGACGAGACGAGCAGGATCGCCGCCGGCGGCAGCAGCCAGAAACTCCAGTTGTTCATGCGCGCGAACGCCATGTCGGGCGCGCCTATCATCAGCGGGATCTGCCAGTTGGCGAAACCGACGAATGCCGGCATGATCGCCCCGAACACCATGATGAGGCCGTGCATGGTGGTGAGCTGGTTGAAGAAATCGGGCCGCCAGAATTGCAGGCCGGGCTGGAACAATTCCGCGCGTATCGCCAGCGCCAATACCCCGCCAATCAGGAACATCGTGAAGCTGAACCACAGGTACAGCGTGCCGATGTCCTTATGATTGGTGGTCTGCACCCAGCGCATGAGGCCCGACGGATGGTGCCCGTGAGCGTCGTGGCCGTGCGCGTGATCGTGTGCGTGGTCGTGTGCTGCTTCCATGAGAATCTCCTGAGCCTTACTTGCGTAGTTGCTTGACGTCGGCGGGCGACGCCATATCGCCGGTTTTGTTGCTCCACGAATTGCGCTCGTAAGTGATCACCGCCGCAATATCCACGTCTGACAATTGCTTGAACGAGGCCATCGCAGAGCCCGGCTTGCCGTTAAGCACGATCCCGATGTGGCCGTCCTTGGGCCCGGTGGCGATCTTGGAGCCGGACAGCGCCGGGAATGCGGGCGGCTGTCCCATGCCCGTCGGCTGGTGGCAAACCTGGCAGTTGGCGGCGTAAACCTTCTCGCCGCGCGTCTTGAGTTCATCCATCGTATAGGTCTTGTTCGGATCATCCGCCTGTGCCGCCATTTTTTTCTTTTGCTCGGCGACCCATTGCGCGTATTTCTCGGGCTCGACCGCTTCGACCACGATAGGCATGAAGCCGTGCTCCTTGCCGCACAGCTCGGCGCACTGGCCGCGGTAGATACCGGGCTTTTCCACCTTGAACCAGCTGTCGCGCACGAAACCGGGTATCGCGTCCTGTTTTACGCCGAGCGCCGGTACCCACCAGGCGTGGATCACGTCGTTGGCGGTGAGAATGACGCGGATTTTCTTGCCCACCGGCACGACCACGTGGTTGTCGGTTTCGAGCAGGTAATTCGCGTAGGACTCGCGCTTCTTGTAGCCATCGGGCGAGTTGTCGGTGATCATTTCGCGCGGGGTGGACAGCGTGCTGTAGAAGCTGATGCCTTCCTGCAGGTAATCGTAGCCCCACTTCCACTGGTAGCCCGTGGCCTTGATCGTCATGTCGGGGCTGGACGTGTCTTTCATCTGGATGATGGTCTTCGCCGCCGGAATCGCCATGCCGATGAGGATGATGAAGGGCACGACGGTCCACACGATTTCGACGGTGGTGTTCTCGTGGAACTGCTCGGCTTTGTGGCCGGCCGCCTTGCGGTGCATGATGATGGCGTAAAACATCACGCCGAACACCACCACGAAGATCACGA
>JBDSSV010000265.1:0-5123 GCA_039928535.1 Burkholderiales bacterium | reverse complement strand
CGATGAGCGAAGGGTCTTTCAATCCGTAGTCGTTCTTCTGCGCACGGATCATTCCCGAGTCGTACGCGTCATCGCCCTGGTCGGTAAAGCGCTTGGTGAACGTGATGTGGTGCCAGCTCCTGTCGTCCTGGCGCGTGCCGCCTTCCGCCGACAACCGGTTCAATTTAAACGTCGAGAAGAACGCGTGGAGCAGGCTTGGATGATAGTTGTCGCGGCTGTTTTCGACGTAGAGCTTCCAGTTGTTGTGCATGAGCTGGCTGTAGCGGCCGAGTATCTTCACTTTGCCGTGCAGCGTGCGCTCGATGTGCTCGACCATCACAGGCCCGAGATAGTCCTTGAGCGGCGGCGTCTTGTCCGGGAAGGTGCCAAACACCAGGCCGTTAATGGTTTCGACCCTAAGACGCGTGAGCCGGTGCTGCGCCTTGTCGAAATCCGCCGGCATGCCGCCTTTCTGCTGGATGCCCTGCTCGAACGCGATACTCGTCAGCTTGCCGTCGAAATCATAGATCCAGTTGTGATACGGGCAGACGAAATTGTGGGCGCGCGTGCGCTTGCCTTTCGGCTGGTGGCAGATGAGGGAGCCTTTATGCACGCAGCGGTTCACGAGCGCATTGATGCCGCCGTCGGGCCGGCGCACGACGATGATAGGGCTGTCGCCGATGCGCGTCGTGACATAGTCGCCGGCCGCGGGAATTTCAACGTCGAGGCAGAGGAAGTTCCACGTCGGGCCGCGGAAGATCAGGTCCTGCTCCCACGCGTAAATTTCCGGATCGCTGAAGACCTGCATGGGCACGCGCGAAATGCCTGCCGTCGGCCATTGCAGCAGATCGGATAGCGCGCGTGCCGCGACGGCTTGAGTCATGGGGAATAACCGCGCCGTTTACCGCTCGTTATTTGATCTGCTTCGACTTGAGATAAGGCTCGGCGTAAAACGCGCTGTCCGGAACCTCTTTTCTGGCAGTGCCGCCGGCTTTGAAAATTTCGTTCATGCGCTTCAGGGTGGCGATATCCTGCGGCTCGAAGGACACGCGATAGATGTTGTCCCAGAGGCCTGCGTACGCTTTGGCGTCGTCGGCCGGCAGGTTGGCGGCCTTTTGCAGTATTTCGGCGACCTGCGCCTTGTTCTTGCTGCCGAACTCCATCGCACGCCGCATGCCGACGATGAATTTAACCAGGTCGTCAGGGTGCTTGGCGACGTAGTCGTTGTGCACGACGCCGATGCCGATATAAGGCACCGAGTTTGACTTGGTGAGCTTCTTCCATTCGTCGATAAAGTTGCCGAGGCTGCGCAGCTTGACTTCGTTCATTTGCGCGACCGTCGTCGAGCGGATCGCGCCGGCGTCGACTTCCTTCTGGATCAGGAATTGCGCAAGGCGGGGCTCGGTACCGGGCACCACCGTATAGTCGCCGGGCTTGAGGCCGTAATTGTTCTCGAGCAGCGCGGCGGCGATTGCATGGGTTGCGCTGCCCGGCGGCGACATGCCGATTTTTTTGCCCTTCAAATCGGCGAACGATTTGATCGGCGAATCGGCCAGCACCGCGAATTGCGCTTCGGCAATCTGCGTGCCGAGAATGATTTTTATCGGCACACCGTCGGCGACGATGTTGAGGGCGCCGGCCGCGCTCGCGCCGATCGCGATATCGATGGCGTTGGACGCGATTGCCTTGGTCGGCGCGTTGACGTCGCCGAACTTGATGAACTCGACGTCGAGGCCTTCTTTCTCGAGGAATTTGCCCTGCTCGAGCACCGAGCCGAAACCGAGGCTGACGCCGCTGGTCCAGTAGCCGACACGCAGTTTCTGCGCGCTGGCGGTATTGACGGCGATCAGGCACGCTGAACCGAGGATGGCAAGCAACAGGCGAGACACGGCAGGAGATTTCACGGTGGACTCCGGGGCGGTATGGAAAATGCGGAAAGAGCGGCTCAGGCGAATGATTGAAATTACCATAAAGTCGGCTGGCGTGCGGCTCAGATCAGTGCCCGCAGGCGCTGGATGTAGCGGATCGACTGTGGATCGGTGGGGTCGCGCGGCCGCGCGCAGGCTATCGGCACGACTTCGCGCACGCGCCCGGGCCGCGGCGCGAGCACCACGACTTCGTCGGCGAGGACGACCGATTCCTCAACGTCATGCGTGACAAAAACAATAGTCATCTGCTTCATCGCGTGGATGTGCAGAAGCTCTTCGTGCATCTGCGCGCGGGTTTGCGCGTCGAGCCGCGAGAACGGCTCGTCCATAAGCAGGATGGACGGATCGGTTACCAGGCTGCGTGCAAGTGCCACGCGCGAGCGCATGCCGCCGGAAAGCTGGTGCGGGAACGCGTCCTCGAATTGCGCCAGCTCGACCAGGCGCAGCGCGTCGCGCGCACGCGAGCGCCGTTCGGTTTTGGGCATGTCGCCCGCTTCGAGGCTGAACTCGACGTTGGCCAGCGCTGTGCGCCAGGGCAGCAGCCGGTCTTCCTGGAACATATAGCTGATGCTGCGCCACCCGCTGAAATCGCGCGCGCGCACGCCGCCGAAACAGACGTTGCCGCGGTCGGGCGTCACTATGCCCGAGATGATGTTGAGCAGGGTGCTCTTGCCGCAGCCGGAGGCGCCGAGTATCGCGAAGATCGAGTGCGCAGGGACAGCGAGGTCGATATTCTCCAGCACCGTCAGCGGTTCGCCATCGGCAGTGTCGAACCATTTGCTGATCGAATTAAGTGCAATCGCGCCGGCAGCGCAGTCGGCGTTTGTGGGCGGTGTTGCAGTCGCGATGGTGTCGTTCATTACGCTGACTTCACCGGCGCCTTGGCGGCAAACGCCGAATCGCGCAGGCACAGGCGGCCGCGCGGGTCCTGCCACAGTTTGTCGTCGGCGTGCAGCTTGCCGAGCGCGCGCGCGACGGTTTGAAAGTCATAGTCGGCGAGTTGCGCGGCGACATCCTGATAGTAGAGCGGCGTTTTCCCGATCAGCGCGACTATTTGCGTGGCGGCAGTGTCTATTCGCGAAGCGTCCGCATTGACGGTGGCGGGCACGGGGTCGGCTTTGCCTGAAATGTAATCCGCGATTTTCGCGCGGTCCGCGTATGCGTAAGCAATGCGCTCGAAGCGCTCTTTCGGGATGCCTTCGCCGATAGTGGCATCGACGCCGACCTTGGCGCCGGTTGGCACGACACCCGGCGGCATCACCGCGAGGCTGGGGTCGAGCGGCTTCGCGCGCGCGCCGGGAATCACGATGACGTCGCGGTCGCCCTGCACGCGCGTAGCGATCGCCCATTCAACATCGGTTGCGTTCCATACGTCGATATCGTCATCCACTACGACGACGTGTTTCAGATCCATGACCGATAGCGCCGCGAGTAGCGCGTTCTTGCCTTCGCCGGACTGCTTCTTGATGGAAATGATCGCGTGCCAGAACGCGCAGCCGCCGAGCGTGACGTTGATGTCCTTGACCTGCACGCCGGCGGTGCGCAAAGCGCGGCGGATCGCGGTGTAGCGGGTGGGGGCGGCGAGCCAGGTATTTTCCCACGGCATGTGCAGCGCGTAGTAGATCGCGTCGCGCCGCATGGTGATGGCTTTGACCCGCACCAGCGGATTCCAGTGCAGGCCGCCCATCAGCCGCGTGAATTCGCCGAAGCGCCCTTCGGGATAGACCCATCCGGTGGGCAGAATTTCCGCTTCGAGCACGATTTCGGCATCGGCGATGCATGGCATGTCGATGGTTTCGCACTGCGCGAGTTCGACCGGCGCGCCGCGCAGGCCACCGGCGATGCCCATTTCGTCGACGCCGAGCGGTGCACGGAAACCCGAGCCCATGATTTCGTAAGGATGTGTGCCAATTGAAATCGATATCGGACACGGCTTGCCCGCTTCATAGGCACGCTGCGCGAACAGCCGCATGTTGTTGGGCGTGACGATATCGATGCCGGTCAGGTTTTTTTCCTGCACCATGAAACGGTACATGCCCGAATTGATGCCGAACTCGGGATCTTTCGCGATGACGACGCCGGCGGTAATCATCGGCCCGCCGTCGTAAATCGACGACATCGGCACCGGCAGCTTGAAGAGATCGACGTCGTCGCCGAGACGGATCACTTCCTTGTGCGCGGCGGTCTCGACGTAGCGCGGCGCGATCGGATTGTTGATGCCCTGTTCGAGCCTGGCCTCGATGTCGTTGTAGTTCGTGACGCCCATGCCGAGCACGGCACGTTTTTGCGTGCGGATGATGCCCGATACGACCGGCATGTCATAGCCGATCACGTTGTGGAAAAACAGCGCGTGCTCCGACTGATCGACCAGCGTCGCGATATGCCGGATATCGACTGCCTGCCTGATGTCGACCAGTTCGCGCTCGTTGCGCAGGCGTTCGAGAAAGCCGCGGAATTTTTCGTCTTTCATGGGTTTCCCGTATAAAGGTGGAGCGTGCCGGCCGTTGCAGAAGCGGACTTCATTGCTGTTCCGCCTCCTTGCGCCAGCGGAACATATGGTTCTCGAGTGGTTTCAGTACGCCCATTTCGAGCGCGGCCATCATTGCAATCATCGTAATCGTCCAGGCGAACACCTGGTCGGTCTGCACGAGGTCGGCCGCCTGGCGCAAGCGGTATCCTACACCGCTGGAAGCGCCCAGCGTTTCGGCGACCAGGCTCACGCGCCAGCCGAAGCCGAACGCCAGGCGCGCGCCGGAAAAGAAATACGGCATGATGGTGGGCAGGTAGATTTTCAGCATGACTTTCCACGCGGGCATGCGCAACGTGTGTGCAAGCTCGATGAAATCCGCGTTGACGCTGCGCGTGCCTTGCCACACGTTGGTGATGATGAGCGGCATCGCCGTCATGAAGACGACGAAGATGATGGTGCTCTCGGACACGCCGAACCAAATGATCGCGAAGATCGCCCAGATGGCCGAGGAAACCGTGTTCAACACCGGCAGCACTGGCTCGAAGAATTCGCCGAGCCGGCGTATTGCGCCGAACATGATGCCCAGCGGCACGGCCAGGACGGTTGCCAGCACGAAACCGATACCGACGCGCTCGAGCGTGATGCCCAGATTGCGCCACAGGTCGCCGTTGCCGACGATCAGTTTGAATGCCTCGTATACGCGCGGCGGACCGGGCAGGATGTAATGCGGCATGCGCAGCGAGAAC
>JBDSSV010000264.1:0-4582 GCA_039928535.1 Burkholderiales bacterium | reverse complement strand
CCTTTTTCGTAAAACGGCATGGCGATTTCTCCCTAGGCGAGCGCGCGCGGCGCTGGCGATGTTTTGTTCCTGTTCATGACTCCCCTATTTTGAACTGACCGAGACTTGGCGCAACGTTGTCCTGTCGGCATTTTATATGCTTACGCCAAGCTTATACCCGCCAAGCGGAAAAGTGCTGCGTCGAACCTGCGCATCAGGTAAATGATTTGCCGAGGACCGCGTTCCCTTGTGCCGGCCGTATTAGCGAGCAGCCGCGCGGGCAAACACGGCGCGTATGGAATTAACGCCGATCAGCAGCTGATGCTTGATTTCGGTCCCGCTCACGACAGCCCCGCAGGGCAGTACGATTTTCTCGATCAGGTAACCCGTACGCGCGAGCGTCAGGCACTTCATGGACGTGTCGTCTCCCCCCTGTACTTCAAAACATTCCTGCTTGTTATGCCAATCATCAGTGCGCGTTGCATAGATCTTATGCATGCTAAGTCCCCCCTTTGTGCAGAGTGCATCGCGCTCGGACCTCTGCGCACCCCCCTCTCTGAGGCATGCTCACCCGCGACCGTGCCACCCGCGAGCGTTGCTTCTCTGTTGTGCTCAATATGCGCCGGGGATACGTTGCCGCCAATCGGACGTTGATTCGAAACGTGGTAGGACTAGCGCCCGTTATGCTGTCAGAATATTAAAATAAGTGACTTATGACTCGGTATTGCGAGAGAGAAGGCAGACAGAGCATCAGTGGCGTTACGGCGGCGCAACCGCAGTTAAGTGCGGGCCAAAAAAAAGCCGCGAAAACGCGGCATTTTTTTTGGTGAAGGCGGAATTAATTTTTTCGCTTCACCTCAGGCATGACAGTGGACGGCGGATCGCTTGCTGCCATAGATTCTTCAAGTGCTTCATCCAGGATTTTTTCACGCTCCACCGGATCGCTTTTGCGCGGGCCCGGCGGCGGCAGCGGCTTGGTGCTCTGGTTTGCCGAATCTTTTGACATGAGCTGTTCCTTGATAAGAAGACGCCTCATGGTGGAGCAAAACACAACATCAACCCATAGGGCATGTTCTCATTCCCGAGTAGGAATTGACTGGCACGAGCGGACATTTGCCACTGCTGTCGCGAATGTTTGTCCCCGCTTGCATCCCCGTCAGCGTATATTGGCCGACAATAGCTGATCGACATTTGCACACTCGAATAATCCTGATCAATCCGGCAATCGATCCTGCCGCTTCTATAAAGCAGACACGATGCGCGCCCTATCGATTGCTGCTTTACTGGCCCTGATCGCTGCTTGCTCTTCCACGCAGGTATCCATGTCGGAAGCGATTGAAGTTGCCCCGGTGCGATATCAGCTTTTTAGGGAGCGCATGCCGGGTCGAGTGGCAGTAATGATTACGCGAGACAACGGATTTATTGGCAGGGAGTGCCCGACCAGTATTGCGGTAAACGGACACCTGGCGGTCTCGCTTCGTCCTGGGGAGAAGGCAACGCTTCACATCCCGGCCGGCGAAGTGATCTTCGGCGCCGATGCTGGGATGTGCGGCGGCGGCTTGTCGGAGCTCGGGGTCGCGCTCCTGAGCGGACACACTACCTATTTACGCATCAGCGCGGATCAGAGCGGCGCGATGAGGCTGGAGAAAACTGTTGCGCGTTAGCTGAGGGGGCCGCTCGCCCCATGTAACACGGCCCGCTCCCGCGTAAACACTTTCCGGCCGCGCTTATATCCCGCCAGCGGTTGCGCGACCGTCGCAATGACATCGTGCGGCGTTTGCGCGTTCCACACGACGAGGTCCGCCGGATTGCCGACCTTGATTCCATAGTCATCGCGTCGCATGATGCGTGCGGGCCGGCTCGATATCATCGCGAAGCATTCGGCCAAATCCTGCGCGGTGCCGCGCTGCACGATGTTCGCGTACAGATTTGCGATGCGCACCAGCGAGCAGTCGCCGTAAGGCGTGAACGGATTCAATACATTGTTGGTCGCGATTGCGCAGTTCGCGCCTTGTGCGACGAGCACGTTGGCATCCGCAACGCCGCGGATGACGCTGTGCTCGAGATGACGGCCGCTGGTGAACAAGTCCGTCGTCGGCAATACAGCCACGGCGACGCCGGAGCCGGCGAGCCGCCGGCCGAGCGCTTCCAGATCTTTCAGCGGCAGGCAAGAATATTTGTTGCCGTGGCCGATCGCCACGCGGCCGCCCCAGCGAAATTCATCCGCGAGGTCGCACACCTGGTGAATATCCATGTCGTGCGTCGTGTAGCCGCCATCGAGATGGATGTCGACGTCGGCGTCGAATTCTTTCGCGAGCGCGAAGATGCGCCGGATCTGCGCCGGGCCGTCGGTGTCGTAGCGCGGAGCGCCGCCAACGACGCGCGTGCCGCGCTTCAGTGCTTCGCGCACGATGTCCTCCGCCCCCGCGACGTTGGTCCACCCTTCCTGCAGGAAGACGCAAGTTTGCAGATCCATGCCCCACGCGTAATCTTTTGCCAGGCGCGCGATGGCTTCGTAGCCGCGTAGCCCGACATTGGGATCGACCTCGACGTGGGTGCGCATGTGGGTGACGCCGTTCAGCATGCACTGCTCGAGGGTTTCGCGGGAGCGCGCGTAGACGTCCTCTTCGGTGAACGTGTGCTTAACTTCGGCAACGCGCTTCATGTAGTCGGTCGCGCGGCGGTCCGCCAGCGGTGCGACACGGTCGAGAATGCGCGATTTGTCGAGGTGGAAATGACATTCCACCAGCCCGGCCGAGACGAAATTCCCGCCGGCATCCATATTCCTGGCGTCGCCGGCTATTTTCGGCGCGAGGGCGGCAATGCGCCCGTCCGCGATTGCAATGTCCGTCGTCGTGCCATCCGCCAGCCTGGCGTTGCTCAGTATGAGATCGAAAGCCAAGTCGTTGTCCTCGAAAATGTGAGAGCGGCCAGTTTACGTCAGACGCACCGTTTTGGTCCGGCGCGCCATTTTGCGGGGCGCATATGGCACGCGCATAAGCATTCGGCTATTGTAGCTTCCGTCATTAAATCGTGCCTCGTCTATCAATCAAGGGAGCCGGCTATGAGCAACAGGTTTGCATTGGTCATCGCGATTGTTTTCGCTGTGGGCGCCACCGGCGCTTTCGCACAAACCACTTCGACCGGCTCCGGACCGGGCTACCCGGCGAAAACCGTACGCGTAATCGTACCGTTCCCGCCGTCAGGCGCAGCGGACCTGCTCGCGCGCATGCTCGGTCAGAAGCTCACCGAAGCGTGGGGCCAGACCATTGTCGTCGACAACCGTCCCGGCGCCGGCGGTAATCTGGGCGTCGAAATCGCCGCGAAGTCAGCGCCCGACGGCTACACCGCCGTAATGGTGCCGGTGACGACCGTCGCCATCGGCATGAGCACGTACAGCAAGCTCGGCTACGATCTCGAACGCGATCTCGTGCCGGTAGTGCTCGCGGGCAACGTGCCGCACATCCTCGTCATTCATCCGTCGCTGCCGGCGCGCACCGTGAAGGAAGTGATTGCGCTCGGCAAGGCGCGCCCCGGCGAACTCGCTTTCGCCTCGCAAGGGCAGGGCACGCTCTCGCATCTGGAGCAGGAAATGCTGAAGCAGATGGGCGGCTTCACCGCACTGCATGTGCCGTATAAAGGCAGCGGGCCGGGCCTGCTGGACCTGTTGCCGGGCAACGTGCAGCTTTTTTTCGACAGCATTCCTTCTTCGCTGCCTCACGTTAGGAGCGGACGGCTGCGTGCGATCGGCGTCGCATCGAGCAAGCGCTCGCCGGTGCTGCCCGAAATACCGGCGATCAACGAGTCGCTAAAGGGATTTGAGGCCGACAGCTGGTTCGGCATCATGATGCCTGCGGGCACCTCGCGCGACATCATCGCCAAATTCAACGCTGAAGCGCAGAAAGCGCTCGCCGCGCCGGATTTGAAGGAGAAGCTCCTCGCGCAGGGCGGCGTGCCAGCCGGCGGGCCGCCCGAGCTGCTCGCCGAGCGCACCAAAGCCGATATCGTGAAATGGGGCAAGGTCGTGCGCACCGCCGGAGTAAAAATCGAATAACTCGCAGCGCGAACAGGCGCGGGCGGGGGATCGCTCCGCGATTAGTTATGATTTCTCCATGCACAATGCTGTTCTGACTGTTGGCCTCGCCTTCAGTAGCTACAGCGCTGCGGCAAACTGGGTGATGGCCAATCTTCTTTGCAAGCGGACATAAAAGAGGAAATATTTAACATTTGGTTACATCGATCTCCAGTTGTCCTACAAAAAAACAGGAAAATTTCTGATGTGAGGGACTTGCCATTTCGCGCAATATGACGTCGCCATCAACGAAATTTGAAGACTGTCATGCAAATACGCTCGCACGAAATGAACTCGCGGAAGAAGCCGTTTCATGCTTTCGAAATCGAAAAGCTCTCCCGCTCTTTCGAGTTGCCGGACGTTGAAGAATTCGTCTGCGATGACGAAGAAGTGCGCGAAGCATGTTCAGGGTTAGAGGCCGGCCATGAGGGTTTTGCTGATTAGCACGCTTTTGGTCCTGGCGCGTGTAAGCGCCGTAACGGGCATCTCGAAATCGCTCGTTGCCGGGGATCTGTGTTGAGAATGCAAGCT
>JBDSSV010000263.1:0-12833 GCA_039928535.1 Burkholderiales bacterium | reverse complement strand
GGACTACGCCACCTTCGCAAGGGAACCGTCGGGGTCAGGCCTTTACCCCTTAGTGATAGCATTCGAGTGTGCAACGGTGCGAGGCCTGATCCCCTTGCTGACCCAGCGGAAAGGAACCGCCGCAGTTCCTGAAAGACATGATAGCTAAAGGCCATATCGACATGAAGACCAAGCGCGGCATCCGGGAGTGATTCATAAAGGCGTCGCGAAGGAAAAGACGCGTAACGAGAAAGTGTTGCTGCAGGCGTTCGCGGTGTTAAGGCGGACCGCAACTAGTGTCCGCGCGATAAGCCATGGGGCATGTCAAAGGTGAAGCACTAGGGAGCCGGCGCATTACCAAGGGAGCGGCCATGAAGAGATCGACGTGTCTTACAGGTTTGATGCTGGCATTTATGCTGTTCGTATCGCTGCCATCGCACGCGCAGCACTATCCAAGCCGGCCGGTACGCATCCTCGTGCCGCTCTCCGCGGGCGGCGGCATGGATACGATCGCGCGCAGCCTCGGTCAGAAAATCGGCGACGCGCTCGGTCAGAGCTTTGTCGTCGACAACCGGCCCGGCGCCGGCAGCCAGATCGCGCTCGAAATTTTGGCCGCCGCGGCAGCGGATGGCTATACGCTGATGATGATCAGCGCGACCACGGTAGTACACCCGATCCTGTACAAATCCCGCTTTGACATCCTGCGCGACTTCACACCGGTTTCCCAAGTCAGCGCGCAGGGCTATGTGCTGGTCGTGCATCCGGCGATCCCCGTGAAATCGGTCGCGGAGTTCGTGCAGTACTTGCGCGCAAATCCAGGCAAGCTGAACTATGGGTCCTCCGGGATCGGCAGCCCTATCCACATGACCGGCGAATTGTTCCAGAGCGCGACCGGCACCCGCATGATCCACATCCCGTTCAAAGGCATGGGCGCCGCTTATAACGACCTTATCGGCGGGCACGTCGAAGTGTCGTTTCCGACCATCATTTCGTCGATCCCTCATATCAACGCGGGTCGCCTGCGTGCGCTTGCAGTGACGCCCGCGACGCGCGTGCCGGCGCTGCCGGATATCCCGACTTTCGCCGAGGCGGGCGTGCAGGGCGTCGTGGTAGTCAACTGGTATGGTCTCGTCGCGCCGGCGCGCACGCCGAAGTCCGTCATCGATCAGCTGGCCAGCGAAACCGCCAAGGCCATGCACTCGCCGGACATGGCGAAACGCCTGGTTGCCGAAGGCTCCTCCGCTGTCGGCAGCTCGCCGAAGGAATTCGCAGCGCACATCCGCGCCGAGCACGAACTATGGTCCAAGGTGATCAAGCAAGCCGGGATTCGCGGCGAATAGCCCAACCGCACTCGGCTAGGCGCTGGCGGCCGCAACAGTGGAAGACTCCTTAAGCCTTCCAAGTACGCGCCAGTATCGCCACGGCGCAAGCTAAGGGGCTGAGCGCAGTTCGAGCGCGACGGTGACGGTCTTGGCATCGACTGCGCGTTCCAGCGTCACGGCGGCGGTTGAAATGAGTTTCGTATCGACGCCGCGGACGGAGATGAGTTCCGAAACGATAGCCTGGCCGCGTGACACGGCGAGCTCGCGCAAGGCACGCTCGTCCACCGGCTCGGCCGCGATCAAACGATCGAGCAGCAGACGATGCCATTGCAGAGCGCGCGCCGTCTGATCCCCGGTCGCCCCCGCGGGATTCTGCGCCTGCCGGACTTTCAGCGCATCCAGCACCGAAGGAGCGTAGCGCTGTGCGAATATTTCCTCGACCGCGAGTTGGGCACGGGGATTGGACAGGTCGACCGGTCCGGGGTCCTCCGCAGGGGCGAGCTGGATTCCCATGCGTTCGGTGACTGCGCGCCGCGCCGCAACGGATTTCAGTGCGACCAGGTCCGCCCTCGCGGCGTATGCGGGATGCACGACCAACCGCAGGTTCGGCCGCTTGCTGAGCGCTTGCGCGACGGTTTGCACTTTCTGGCGCTCGGGCGGGGAAAGCGTGCGTGTGCCGGCGTCGAAATCGATAGTGCCTAAATCCTTCGCGCCGCCGCCGAACATTGCCGCCAGCGCGCGGAACGGCGCCGTAACGATACCGATCAGCAGGTTGCCGATTGCCTTACCCATGATCGAGCCGAAGTCGAACTTCGGGTCGGTAAGGTCGCCGGTCACCGGCACGCCGATATCGATCACGCCATTGACGTCCTGCAGGAGGGCGATGGCCATATCCAGCGAAAAATCCAGCGCGTCGGGGCTTTTCACTTTTTCACCCAACTTCAATTTGTTGAGGACAATCTTGTTGTCGCCAATCAAGTGGTTGTCCTTAATGTGGTACCGCAAGTCCACGGACAGACTGCCCGAGGCGATGCGGTAACCCGCAAATTTTGCCGTATACGGGGTGAGCTTCTTCACGTCCAGGTTGCGGAATGTCATCGCGACGTCGGCGTATGCCTTCGGCCGCAGCGGATTCATCTCACCCTCGATCTTGGCGAGCCCGAACTCATCAACGCGGGCGTCGAGCTGAAGTTTTGCCAAACTGGCAGGGTCTGTGCTCAGGCTCGTGATGACGCCTTTTAGTTCGTACATGCGCGTGCTGAATGGCGGACGCAAACCGCTGTCCGCGAATTCGAGTACGCCACGCTCGATACGTACTCTTTCCACGGTTACCGGGAAATCGCTGTCCGCCGTGGGCGCCGCGGACGCCGGTCGCGCAGTGTGCCTCACCAGCTTGGCGACACTGACGCTGTGATCCTGGGCAATGATGAGCGCGCCGACCGGTCCATTGAGGCGCAGCTCGCCGATGCTGAGGCGATTGGGGGAAACCGTCAGTGCTAGGTTAGCGGCCGTGGCCGAATCCCATCGAATCAACGGGCGGTTCGGCTGCGTTTCTTCCATTTTTAAGTGGTCAATTCCGGCACCGCCTTCAAAGGAAAACATGGCGCCGCTCATGTCATTGCCTGATTCGTTGCCATAGCGCAGGCGACCTTCTGCCGACAGCGTTCCCGAGATGAGTGCCAGCCGCGCAACTTGCGCGATGTAGGGCTGCGCGGGAGCCAGCACGAACGCGGAAACCTTCACCTGTAAATCGGCGTTGCCGTTGACCGGACTGATTTTTCCCTTGGCCTCGATCTGACCACCTTCCTTGACGTCAGCACGCAGGTCGAGCAGCGCCATTGCATTTGATCCGGTATCGACGCCGGCGAGCCGCGCCTCGATTTTCTCGAACGTAATCGCCGTCGGCAAACTGTGGCGGTTATCCTTTAACCCGGCAGCGAAGTTTTTCAGTTCGAGGGATTTCGCCGCGACTCGCCACGCCGGGGCTGTTCGCGCAGCGCCTTTTTTTCTGCCTGCCGGTGCGGATGCGCCAAGATCGCGCAGCATCCGTGACCAGTTGAGGCCGCCCGCTTTCTCGAACTCCGTCTGCACGCCGCCCTCGGCAAACGCTACGCGGTCAAACGCCAGGTAGCGGTCCTGCGACCGCAGCACGCCCCCGTTCAGATCCGCACGCTTGAAGTGCGCGACGGCTTGCGCCCCGCGCGGATCGTTGACCGCCACGTCGGAGAGCCGCGCCTTGAGGCCCTCTCCAATTACGTCAAAACCGGTTGCGGGCATCGCGAGCCGAAGCGACGTTGCATCGACGCTGGCGCCGCCCATCTGGAGCAGATCCACCTTCGAGGAACCGGCCCGCGCAATTACGCCGGATATTGTAAGTCCCGCACTCTCGACGGCGGCATTCATTTGCGCCGCGCCGCGTGGTCCGGAAATCGAAACGCTGGCGCCTTTGAATTCTGCGCTGCTTGCCTCGAAACCGTTGCCGCCTTGTCGGAAGGCTAGACTGGAAACCGCTAAGCGCGCACCCTCGCCGCTGATTCGAACATTCTGATCGCCATTGGCAATGGTCAATTTGCTGTTCCTGAGCGTCACGGTCTTGGTGGCGAGTGATGCGGCACCCTGCTTCATCGCCATGACGGCGACGTTGAGTTCGGAATTGCGCATGTCCAGCTTCAGGTCGGCGCCGGTCATGGCAAGCGCGAGTTGTTTGGCTGAAAACGCTGCATCCTGAACCGTCATCGCAAAGCCCGCCTGCGTGGCGTCCGGTTCCTTGACTGTTGCAGTGGATTCATCCCTGCCGCCGTCATTTTTGGAGTCCGCTGTCAGGACCTCAGATTTCAAGCTTTTCAGTGTCGCACCGGTCGCTGCGCGGCCTTCTCCAGATGTCACCGTCAACTCGGAAAGCTGCAGGTTCGGATGGTTAAATGTTGCGCGCACGCCTGACGTATCAACTTTCGCGTCAGCAGCGAAATTCAAGCGCGCAAGAGCGGCGGTGGCACTGCGCGCACCGGGACCGTCTGCTATGGACACGGCAACATTGGCCGCGTCGACTGTTGCAACTGCCACGTGCCAGGGCGAGTCGCGCACGCCGGACTTCGCGGGCGCGGCGGTGCTGGGCGAGCCTGCTGTGGGTCTGCGATTGATGAAAAGAGCTTGCCAGTTGTTTTTGCCGTCAGCATTTACCTTTACGTTGATATGTCCCTTGGCGAGCGTGAGCCGGCGTGCCGCAATCTTACGTCCGGAGAAATCGATGCGGCCGTCTTCGCACTTGCCCGCTCCCAGTGCGAGCAGCGGAGAGTCCGCGCCGGGTGTCGAAAGCGATAGCGTGGTAAACGCGGCCTGGATGGCGTCGAGTCCGCCGGTTACCTTGCCGTCAGCGTAAGCGAATCGATAGTTCGTAGAAAGGTCGATATCACCGGCAGGTGCGGCGATCGACACGTAATCATGAAGCGCACGCGTCAGCGTGGCGACTTTCATGCCGACGATCGTGAACTTGCCGCTCGATTCCAGCGGATCGACCGTCAATTTGCCGCTCCACCGGATATCTGCGCCCGCCGCGGTGCGCCCGGCGATGCGGTACGGACTGGTGCGTGCCGGCAAGGTGGAAAGATCGGTAAATTCGATTGCGATCGGTGTGATCCGGGTGATTAACGGTTGGGCCAGCGTTCGGTCGAGAAACTCAAGTTCGCCCCCGCTTACTCGTACATTCCGCATGAAAAGGCGCGGGAGCGGATTGTCTTCATTGCTCGCCGGGGCGTGCAGACGCTCGATGAGCGTCAGCCAATTAAAGCGGCCCCTTTTGTCGATCTCCATGTTGATGGCCGGCCCCTCGAGCGTGACTTCGCTGAATGTCCAGGCGCGGTCTATCAAGCTGCGCATTTCGAAATCGACAAACAGGCGGCTGAACGCAATCACCGCACCGCCTGCCGGATCGCGCAAGTCGAGATCGTTGATTTCCACAGTCAGCGTAAATGGATTGACGCGCACTTCTCCCGACGTGATCCGGTAGGCAAGTTGCTGCTGAACCTGTTTTTCCAGCTGCCATTTCACAATCACCGGGGCGAGAAAAAATCCACCGAGGCTGTAAATCGCCATGGCGCACGCAAGCACAAGCACGTACCGGCTGATCAATCTCCGGCGCAGGAACTGACGTGCTTTTGGCGCAACGGCCATAGTATTTTTTTCAATCATTGTTTATTAGGGCCGTGAGGAAATCATTGCCACTTAACATGTGGCCGCGGATACGCTTCAAAGTTCCGCCAGAGATGGTCCTTCGCTGGACGCGCAATCAATGTGGTGCGCCGTCAAATGAACAAGAAAGCGCCAGCAGCCAGGCCGGGCGCAATAAAATAGTTGACTTGCGGCCGGTGATAAGGATCGGGTTTTGCAGTCATGCAGTTGCGTGATTGCAAGAGCTGGCCTCTATTTTTACTACATCACCAACTCCACCAGATACGGCCCCGCCGTATCCAGTCCGCGCTTGAACTGCACCGCCAGTTCATCCAGCGTCGTGGCGCGGCCGGCTTCAACGCCATAACCTTTGGCGATCATTAACCAGTCGAGGTTCGGCCGGTCGAGCGTCAGCATGTCGTTTGCGTTGCGGCCCGGTATGCCGGCGCCGACGTTCGCCAATTCGCCGAGCAGGATTTTGTAAGCGCGATTGGCGAAGATGACGATGGTGACGTCGAGGTTCTCGCGCGCCATGGTCCATAGCGCCTGTTGCGTGTACATCGCGCTGCCGTCGCCTTCGAGCGCGATCACTTTGCGATCGGGCGCGGCAATCGCGGCACCTACGGCGGCGGCGAGTCCCCAACCGATGGAGCCGCCCATGATGTTCATCCAGTCGTGCGGTCGCGCGCCCATGGTTGCGCCGGTGAAGGCGCGGCCGCTGGTCACGGCCTCGTCCAGCACGATGGCATTTTCGGGAATCATCGCGTTGAAGAATGCGCCGAGCCCTTCGAGCGTGATGTTGCCGGTGGGCAGCGCACCGTTGTAACCCGGCGTGTTGGCAAGCGGCGCTGAGTTGCGCGCGCCGAGTTCGTCAGCGAGCGCTTCGAGCGTGCCTTCGAGATCGGCTTCGGCGCCGGCCACCTTGATCACGTCGCAGCCTGTGGGCACCAGCACGCTGGGCTTGCCGGGGTACGCAAAGAAAGACACCGGCAGCTTGGAACCGACCAGCACCAGCTGACGCGTATCCTTCAACATTGCCAGCGCGTTATCGACCACAAACGGCAGTTGCCGCACCGGTGCGCGCCCCGCGCCGCGCTCGATACGCGCATTGCCGAATTCACTCATCAGACCGCAACCAGTTTTCGCCGCGATGCGCGCCGCCCAATCCAGCGCCTTGCCGCGCAACGCCGCATTGCCGAGCAACAACATGGACGATTTGCCATTCTTCAGCGCGCGCACACCTGCGGCAATCGCATCAGAGGAAACCGCGGCGCGCGGCGTGGGCTGGGCGACTTCAGCGGGGCCATCGGCTTCGCCCCACGCGGTATCGGCGGGCAAAATCAACGTGGCAATCTGACCGGGTGCCGTGCGCGCGGCTTGAATCGCCAGCGCACCATCGGCCGCAATAGTTTGCGACGAATGGGAAGTCTTCACCCAATCCGACATAGGGCGCGCCACGCCTTCGATATCCGACGTCAGCGGCGCATCGTATTGAATGTGATAACCCGCGTGCTCGCCGACTATGTTAACGATGCCGGAACGCGCTTTCTTCGCGTTGTGCAGATTGGCCAAGCCATTCCCCAGTCCCGGCCCCAGATGCAACAGCGTCGCCGCAGGCTTGCCGGCGATGCGGTAATAGCCGTCCGCAGCGCCCGTCACCACGCCTTCGAAGAGACCAAGTATGCAACGCACGCCCTCCACGCGATCCAGCGCAGAAACAAAGTGCATCTCCGACGTACCCGGGTTGGCAAAACAAACATTCACATCGCCGTTGAGCAGCGTGCGGACCAGACTCTCTGCACCGTTCACTTATTTTCCTTTGGCGACATGAAGCGATAGGCTCCTGACTGCATCGATTTCAAAACGGCAGAAGCTCGCCGTTGACTATCCGGACTAATCAGCCTGCAAAGGGCGGCGCGGATTCGCCCAGCCCGAAAAAAGTCTCTACGAGTGATCTCAATTATGGGTATCGCAAAATGCGATATACTACACAATGCGCTTGATCAGCAACAAGGCATTGCGTGATTTCGCTGCGATCCATCCTGAATCGCATGCGCCGTTGCAGGCATGGCGCCGGCTGGTCGAGCACAATACATTTGTGAACTTTGCGGATCTGAAGCACGCGTTCAATTCGGTCGACGAGGTGGCAGATTATTACGTATTCAACATAGCGGGCAACCGCTACCGCGTGATCGCCGCGATTCATTTCAACACACAATCGCTATATGTGCGCGCCGTGTTGACACACCGGGACTACGACAAATGGAGGCCATGATGGGCGCCAATGAAATACAACGAATTACCAAGCGCTACCGCGCGCTGTGCGAAATGGTCCCGCTCAGGTCCATCACCAGCGAATCTGCGTACGCTGCGGCGGTCGATCGATTGAACCAGTTGCTCGATGCCGGTGGCGCAGATCAGCACAACGAACTGGCGGGACTGGTCGATGCCCTCGGCCAGATGATCAATGCCTATGAGCAGCGGCGCCATGCACTGCCTGAGGCTCACCCACGCGACGTGCTGCGCTATCTGATGGCAGACCGCAAGCTCAGCCAAACCGACCTTGCCGATGTCGCTTCGCAGGGAACGATCAGCGACATTCTCGCGGCAAGGCGCGGCATCAGCAAAGCCTTGGCGAAGAAACTCGCCAGCCGATTTGGCGTTTCCGTTGCTGTATTTGTCTGACCCAGGAAAACCCGGGTCAAAGTCGAATTGCACTTTAAGCAATTTTTTGGATATCCAACCATACTGCACTTACCCACGGGCACTTCTCGACGGCTTGAAACGGGCTCTTGAGACCGTTTGCAAATATCTACCGGACGTCGATTTCCATCTCGAGCAAAGCGTATGAAAGGCTCTTACCGTGCGCATCCATTGCGAGCGAAGTGGTGACTCCGCCGCCCAGTGACTGCTCGCAGACAAACTGCAGCGCGCCGACGTTCGGCACTTCATGGCGCGTGACTTTGCCGCTGATGATATGCGCGAGGTGGCGTTTGACTGCCGGGCCCGTGACTTTCGCGCGCAATAGTTCATAGTCTTTTTCGCGATACGCGATCAGCGACAGGATGGACGTATTCCCCTTGTCACCCGCGCGGCAATGGGCCAGGTCATACAGTTTCTTTTTCACGCCGCCACTCCCGTACCGTTACTTCAGGTTTGATTTTTTCGCGCGCGATGAGGCCCGAGATCACGCCGACCTGCTCGTGCACGTACTTGCGCGCGCCACCGCCGCCGCCCGGCCCGTTGGTCCACAGCGCTTCGACTTCTTCGCCGACCAGCGCCGCTTTCTCGCGCGTCGCCGCGCGCGCCGCTACGCGCAGGCGCACTTCATAAGGACGCGCGGTTGCGTCGTACGCTTTACCGTGCAACGAAGTGCTGCCGATATAATCGACGCGCATTTCCTTGAACTCGCCTTTCAAGCGCGTCGCAATGACTTCCCCGGCGAGCTGCGCGCGCTTTAGCGCGTTCGCGCCGGCATAGCTGATTTCGCCTTCGCCGACGTAACCCGCGTGGTAACCGATGCTGACCTTGAGCGTGGGCGAGCGCGGTTTGCCGGTAGCGCCCGAGACCGCCACGCGATTGGCGCCCGCCTGCTTAAGACGGACAGTGGTGAAATCGGCGGTGATGTCGGGCGTCACGTATGCGCGCGGATCGGTCACCTCGTACAACAATTGTTCCTTCGCGGTAATCAGGTTGATCGCGCCGCCGGTGTCGGGCGGCTTGCCGATAATGCAATTGCCGTCGCTGTCGACATCCGCATACGGAAACCCGATGTGCGCGAAATCCGGAATATCTTTCTTGCCGGGATCGGCGCAGTAGCCGCCGGTAATCTGGCCCGCGCATTCGAGCAGATGGCCCATCACGGTGCCGCGCGCCATGCGATCGAGATCGTCGGGCTGCCAGCCGTATTCATAAGCGGCGGGTGCGAGAAACAGCGATGGGTCGGCAACCCGGCCGGTGATGATGATGTCCGCGCCGGTCGCGAGCGCAGGCAGCAACGCGTCGACACCCAGATAGGCATTCGCGGATACGAGCCATTTGTACGCGGACAGCGGGCCGCCGGTTTCGAGCACGCGGTCGGTCGGCCGCATTAATTTCAGGACGTCGTCGCCGGTCACCGCCGCGACCTTGATGTCGAGCTTGCGGCGCTTCGCGATTTCGACGATCAGCTCCGCCGCCGCTATCGGATTTGCCGCACCCATGTTGGTGATCAACCGCACGCGCTTTTTCTTGATCACGGGCAGCAATAACTCCATGCGCCGTGCCAGCAGCATGTCGTAACCCTCCGCAGGTTCTTTCAACTTGCGCAACTGCGCGAGCGCGATCGTGCGTTCGGCAAGGCATTCGAGCCCCAGGTATCGCAGCCCGCCGCCCTCGGCGAGTATCACCGCCGGCTCGAGGCGGTCGCCCGCAAAGCCGGCGCCGGAGCCTATGCGCAGCAAGTCCGGTTTCTTCCGAGACATCAGTTGCCGGGCAGGTTGTGCGCTTCGGGGAAAAACAGATCCTTCCACGACGCCGGCTTGTCCTTGATCGAGCCGATCTTGCCCATGAACTCGGCCGTCTTGAAAACTTTTTCCGGCACCAGCGTGAACGCGTAATCGGGGTTCGAGATCGCTGCGTAAACGTCGTCGACGGTCGATTTCTTGTCGTTCGCCCATTCGAGATAGCGCTGCGCTGCTGCTTTTTTGTCGCGATTGATGCCGTCGATCGCTTCTTTCAGCGCGGCAACAAAAGCGTTATAGGTTTTGGGATTGGCTTCGCGGAACTTGGTCGTTGCGACGATCACCAGCGCGGTCGCACGGCCACCGAGGATTTCGTACGATGTCGTCAGCGTGCGCACGCCGGGAATTTTCAATTCCTGCTCATGGAACGGCGAAGTCGTGAAATGCGCGTTGACGCCGCCGGTGTTCGACATCAGCGCCGCCATGCCGTCCGGATGCGACAGCGTGACGGTGAACGGGTCGAGCTTGTACTGGTTGCCTTCGCCGAACACTTTCTCGGCCGCCATCTGCAGCATGATCGCCTGCGTCGACACCTTGACCGCGGGCACCGCGATCTTGTCCTTGTCGGTGAAATCTCTGATCGACTTCACGTTCGGATTGCGCACGTTGAGATACAGCGGATACGTGGTGACCGCCGACACGCCCATGACGCCGATGTTGCCCTTGGTCTTGCCCCACAGTGTGATGAGGGTCGGCGCGCCGACCGCGCTGAAAGTGACGCCTCCCGCGAGCAAGCCATCGGTAATCGCGGCCGGGCCGGCGAGCTTGGCCCAGTTGGTCTTGAGCTCGGGCAACCCCTGCGCCCTGGCGTGTTTTTCAATCAGCTTGTTGTGCTCCATCCACATCAGCGGCAGAAAACTCACGCCATATTGCTGCGCGATGGTGACTTCGCTGACTTCAGCGCGCACGTTGGCGGCGGCGGCAAAAAATATGACTGTCGCGAACGCCGTGCATAAACGGCTGCGGATATCCATGCTCTCCTCCTGTTGTTATAGCGTTGATTATGCCACTCCGCCCCGCCCTATCTTTTTTTTCGAAAGTCCTTTCCACCATGGGTAGTAGTCCTGCGCTTATCAAACTACCTGAAATTGTAGGATCTGAAATGCGTCTGATGAAGCCACCCGGCCATCGCTTGTAAACCTGCTTGCGCCCGTCGCGTTACTAATCATATACTGTATATGCTTACAGTATCGTTCCGCAGCCCACGACAGCGACTCGCAAGGGAACCACACCAGGAGAACCTCATGGAAAAAGCAGACGCACTGAAAATCATCCAGCAACTCGCCGACGGAACCGATCCGCACACCGGCAAGGCATTCGGCACCGACAGTCCGTATCAACATCCCGACACCGTACGCGCGCTGTTCGTCGCGGTGCGTGCGCTCGATGCGACGCCCGCCTCCGCACCGGCCGCACAACCTGCTCCCAAACAGCGCGCCGTCGCGAAGGGCGAGAGCGCGCCGTCGAATTCCGGCAAGCCATGGTCGGACGATGAGGACAAGACGCTCGCGGCCGCTTTCGATAGCGGCAGGAAAATCCTCGAGCTCGCCACCGCGCATCAGCGTTCGCGTTTCGCGATCGAGGTGCGGCTCGCCAAGCTCGGCAAAATCGAGCAGCCCGCCAATATGCGCGGGCAGGTCAACAAAACAACCGTGGCCGCGTCGAACACCGCGGTTTATTCGGCACAACACTAACGAGTGGGCGAAACAGGAGATCGGTCGGGATAGGGAGCTTCCCGCCGGTCTCTTGCAAGTCTTCCTATCACTCATCACCCATCACTCATCACCGCGAAGCCATGGACGAACTGACCAAACGCCAGCAGGAAATTCTGCGCATGATCCGCGAATTCATCGCGGATTCGGGATTTCCGCCAACGCGCGCCGACATTTGCCGTGCGATGGGTTTCAACTCACCGAATGCCGCAGAAGAACACCTGCGCACGCTGGAGCGCAAGGGCGCCATCGAAATGCTGGCCGGCGCATCACGCGGCATCCGGCTTATAGAGGAATCGGGGCTGCCGCTGATCGGGCGCGTGGCCGCCGGCAGCCCGCTGCTGGCCGTCGAAAACATCGAGATGCATTGCCAGGTCGACGCACAGCTCTTCAAGCCGCGCGCCGATTATCTGCTCAAAGTGCGCGGGTTGAGCATGCGCGATGCCGGCATCCTCGATGGCGATCTGCTGGCCGTGCACCGCGCGCAGGAAGCGCGCTCGGGCCAGGTCGTGGTCGCGCGGCTGCACGATGAAGTCACCGTCAAGCGCTTCCAGCGCCGCGGCAACCAGGTGCGGCTCCTGCCCGAGAACCCGGATTTCAAAATCATTGAGGTCGATTTGCGAAACACGCCGTTCGAAATCGAAGGCATCGCAGTCGGCGTCATCCGCAATGGCACGCTGTGAACGCGTTTGCCCAGCTGCTCAACCACCCTGCGATCTGGCGCGGCAATCAGTTAAGCCGCGTCGCGAGCGCAAGCGTGCCGACCGGTTTCGCGACACTCGATGAGCAACTACCCGGCGGCGGCTGGCCAACCGCGGCGCTGACCGAAATCCTGCCGCAACATGAAGGCATAGGCGAGCTGCGCCTGTTGGGAAAGGCGCTGGCTGCGCTGTCCGCGCAGAAACGCATGCTCGCGTGGATTGCCCCGCCGTATCTGCCCTATGCGCCGGCGCTCGCCGCCCTCGGCATCGACCTCGCGCGTATCATTATTATCACTACTCGCTCACCGCGCGAGACTTTGTGGACGATCGAGCAGACGCTGCGCGCGAAAGCCTGCGGCGCAGTACTCGCATGGCCCGGCGCGATCAAATATCCGGAACTGCGGCGCCTGCAGCTTGCCGCCGAAGAAGATCCTGTGCTGGCCGTACTGT
>JBDSSV010000262.1:0-3779 GCA_039928535.1 Burkholderiales bacterium | reverse complement strand
AGTTCCCCAACTGGAAGCGCAGCGAGAACGCGCTGCGCGAGCTTCGGAAGAAAGTCACCTTCGCCATCTTCGCCGAGACCGACGATCTGGAGCGGGTGACCGCCATGGTGGATGAGTTGTTTACCCTGCTGGAGAAGGCGGATCGGACTTAGTGCGATGAAGGCGATCAATCACAAAGACGAGTTCAAACAGCGCGTCCGTCACTGGGCGGACAAACTGGAGGTGAAAGTGGTCTGGCTGGGAGTTCGCCCGATGCGAAACAAATGGGCCTCGTGTTCTACCGCTGGCCATTTGAATTTCAGCAACGAACTACCCGCCTTGGATGCCGCGCTATGGGATTACGTCATCGTCCACGAGTTGCTCCACTTCTTTGTTCCCAACCATGGAAGACTCTGGAAAAGCCTGATGCGCGCCCACCTGGGTGCCTATGAGGCACATGAAGACGAGTTAAAGCGAATCGCGCATGACATTTAGGTCGAATGGACGTGGCAAAGCGGACGGACGATTGGGAGCCGCCGTGCTGGCCCGCTGTTCACCACGACGTTATACGATTTGAGCACATAAGGCACACGGTGATACAATACCGCCCTGATGCGAAAGAAACCAATCCGCTGGAACCCTGAGAAAAACATCGAGCTCATGCAAGAGCGTAGAGTTTCGTTTGAGGAGATTCTTTCCAGTATTGAGCAAGGCGGTCTTTTGATGACCCTGGACCACCCGAACCAGCGGAAGTATCCGAACCAGAGAATTTGGGTGGTAAAAGTCCGAGGGTACGCGCACTTGGTTCCATTGATCGAGTCGGAAGAAGAAATATTCCTTAAGACCATCATGCCTAGTCGCAAAGCGACGAAGCAATTTCTAGGCGAATCTGGCGATGAATAATGATAAAGATTACGAAGCGGACATCCTGCGCTCACTTGAAAAGGGTGAGTGGAAGCCGATCAAGAATCAAAAAAAAGAAATAGCGCGTTATCGCGAAGCGGCGACCGAAACATTGCTGAAGAACAGGCGTGTGAACATCCGTATTTCGGCGATGGATCTTGAGGGACTGCAGGCCAAAGCGGCGGCGGACGGACTGCCCTATCAAACATTGATGGCGAGCGTGCTGCACAAATATGTTTCGGGTCGCCTTGTAGACGGGCCGACACGTACAACTTCGCGTGCAAGCGGACGCACCGCAAAACGGCGCGCCGCTTAACGCAAGTTAAGAATCCAGGAATAAATCGACGCGTTTAATGCACACTTACGTATTCACCACCACGCTGTTTCTTGCGTTCCATACGATATCCTCTATCGCAGCCACGGCGGACGGCCGATATCCGGACCGACCAATCAGATTGATCGTTCCCTCGGCGGCCTCGGGATCACCCGATACCATCACGCGCACCATCGCGAACCAGTTGACGAAACAACTGGGGCAACAGGTAGTGATCGATAACCGACCGGGCGGTTCGTACACAATCGGTACGGGTATGGTGGCAAAAGCGCCCGCCGATGGCTATACGATAGGCTACGCGAACCTGACGTCGCTCGTGGTTAATCGCTTCTACCTCGACGACAAACCCCCATACGACATTGACAAGGATCTCGCGCCGATCGTGCAGACACACTATCAGCCTAACGTGCTGGTGGTGACACCATCGCTGCCGGTCCGGTCCGTCAAAGCGTTGATCGACTATGCCAAAACGCATCCCGCCGGTTTGCTTTACGGGTCCGCGGGCAACGGCACTTCGAGCCATGTAGCCGCGGAGCTTTTCAAATCGATGACCGGCGCACCGATAGAACATGTTCCATACAAAGGAAGTCCGCAGGCCATCGCCGATCTGATCGCGGGCCAGATTCAACTGACCTTCAGCAACCTGGTGACGGTGGCGCCTTTGATAAAGGCAAAAAGACTGAATGCGCTCGCCTTGACAGGGCCCAAGCGCTCCCGGCTTTTTCCGGATTTGCCGACGCTTGCCGAAAGCGGCGTGAGTGGTTATGAATTCACGGTATGGGGCGGGCTGATTGCGCCGGCGGGCACGCCGCAACCGGTCATTGCCCGCCTGAATGCCGAAGTCAACAAAGCCTTCGAATTGCAGGTCGTTCGCGACCAGTTCGATAGCCTGGGCAACACTCTGGTGGGCGGCACGCCGGCGCAGTTCGCGGCGTATATTAAACAGGAAACCCAAAAATGGGCTGCCATCATCCCGCGTATCAAGCTTAAGACTGACTGATCCGAATGAACGCTCAGCGAATGGCGATCGGGACATGTTTCAATACCAGTATCTCCATACCGCGGCGCCAGCTACAAGATGAATGAGACGATAATCCCGCCCGTGGTTTCGCCCGCCCCGGTCTTCGCCCGTATTGCGGCCGGGTCGCTCTGGACATTGCTCGCATTCACCGGCGCGATTGCGCTGCTCTTCGGAATCGAAGCCAAAAGCATCAATACGTCGGGCGGATGGGGCTGGCTCATGGCGGCCGCTCTCATCATGGCGCTCGCAACCCTCGCCTGCGCTGTTTGCGCGGTGGCGTCGGCGGTGTCCTTGATCCGGCGCGAACCGCATCGCGCACGGTCGATCGCATTTCTGATTGTTTGCTGCCTTATCGTCTGGGCGGGCAAAGGCATCGCATTCCGCTTCGCTGGCGGACTCCATGAGGTCTACCAACAAGCCACTGCGGAATCCGCCGCCAGGGCGAAACGCGGCAGCCCCGCCGTGCCAGTATCGCCGCCGACGGGGACGGCAGTCCCGATGACAACGCTTGATGCCGCACTGCTGGAGCACTTCAGCCAACGCGGGATTGCCCTCAAGCCGGCGACGGGTGCCGATGCGAGACCCGCCGAATGGGAGATCGGGAATGTTGACGCGGGGCCGGGATGCACGGTGTCGACGAAATTCCTGCGTTTTCCCGATGGCACATCCGCCGCGGACATGCAGAAGCACCTGACGAGGTTCAATGCTGCGACAGTGCGGAACGAACACGCGATGCTGGCAATGTTTTATCCGAGCGCACGGCACAACGTGAGAGACGGCAACAACTGCGATGCCTGGGGGGCAAAGTCGGGGCCAATCACCGCTCTTCTGGTCGACGCCTTCAAGGCGTACCAGCAGCCGGCCGTCGCTCTCCAGCCCGTGGAGCGCCGCTAGATGGAAACCAGGGAAGACTAAATCGCTTCCCGCATATTCCCGATCGTCTCGATGGCGCTCAGCTTGTCGAATAGCTTGCCGGCTGTATCTCCCAACACGCTTTGGGTGATGGTGGTGAACTTTTCGCGCAGTTGATCGTGGTTCAGCGGCTGTTGCGGCATGCCGGGAAAGTACGCCAGATCCTCGGTGAATTCACGGCCGTCTTTCAGCCTGACCGTAACGCGACTGGCGAGCGGGTTGTTCTTTACCGGGTCCTTGCGCACTTCGACTTTGACATTGCGGCACAGCGCGCGGATCTTCGCATCATTGCGCGCTTCCTCGGAAAATGATTCCGGCTGGCGCGGGTTACGATAGAACGAGAGCGCAACGTTGAAAGGGGCGCTGTACTGCGCCATCGTCATGTCGTTCGGCTCGAGAATGTTGTGGTGGCTGAACATCTTCTCGCTGCCCTCAATCCTGATCGAGGCGATGTCGTCGCCCTGGATCTTGTGTTTCTCCTTCAATTCGAGCGCGGCGGTCACCGGCACATGCGAAGTCACGTGACACGCATAGCGCTTCAAGGTCAACGTGAGCATTTTCCAGATTTCACCCAACCCTGCCGTCAGGCGTGTCTCGTCGCCTTCGTGGCAGAACACATTCATATAGCCG
>JBDSSV010000261.1:0-3561 GCA_039928535.1 Burkholderiales bacterium | reverse complement strand
AGTACTGACACAACGTTCGCGCCACGCACACCTCAATTCGAATCGATCAACACTGGACATGGTTGGTCCTCCAAGAGCCCCTAACCTAATGAAACGCGTGCTGCGCTGTCACGATTTTGGCTCAGGGCTAGAAGAAAGTACCGCAACTTAGTCATTCTAAGCAAGGTACCTTTCGACACTGAGGCGCCGTGATTCGTTAGCCCTGAGCTTGTCGAAGGGCCCGTTTGCGGGAACGGCGCCCGGGTCCACGGATAGTAATTGCGCCTCTTGGTCCCCGTCTCCGCCCCAACGACAAAATCCTTTCGCCGAGAGCCTTGGACTACGGGCCAAAACTCGTGCCAGCCCGAAGGGTTGCAGCCAGAATCGGCGGCGCACCGCAGCGTGGAGCAGGGATCGGCGCAACGCAGAGCAGGGGCCCCGCTTGCGGGGATGCGACCGTGGAGCCGAGCATGGCGCGTGATCGCCGATCCTCGCGCGTCTGCGGGGTCAGATCCCCAGAGGGGCCCCTCTTCCGCCCTTCGACGCGCCCCGCCTGCGGGGATGCGACCGCGGAGGTGTGCGTGAATCGCGTGGATTAGGTGCGCCCCATGTCGCGTTACGGGGTCGCATCCAAGCACACAACGCTTGGAACCTGCTCTGCCCTCCACGCGACGCCGCGTTGCTCGTCTTGGCAATAAAACGACTATCGCCTTCACCGGGCGCCTTGCCATCACCAATTCTGGATGCAACGCACACGTGTTTCATTAGGTTAGGGGCTCTCATTTTCCGCAATATGTTCCGCAGCGAGCAACCCGAACACCGCCGCTTTGATGAGACCGCCAAGATAGTGCGCGCCGCCACGGCCTTCGAGGCCGCCGGTGCAGGAGCCCGCCGCGTAAAGGCCGGGAATCGGCTCTCCCGATTCGCTAAGCACGCGCGCGTGGGCATCGATCGCGATGCCGCCCAGGGTGAAGGTGATGCCGGCGCACAGCGGCACCGCGTAGTAAGGCGGCTTGCTCACGGCCATGGTCGGGATGGGCGCGTTGCCGGGTATGGGCTTGCTGCTGCGCGCGGGCGTGAGGTCGGCGAGCGTGCCCGCCGCATGCGCCTTGTTGTATTCGCTGACAGTGCGTTCGAGTTTGGCGACAGGCACGCCGATCAGTTTCGCCAGCCCGGCAAGAGTCGGCGCCGTGTGCACGGTGCCGCCCGCTTCGACCAGCAGCGGATTGGCCGGGATGCGCGCGTTTTTGCCCGGCCCCTGCCAGACTTCTTCATCGAAGACCGCGCACGCCGACAGCGGATCGGCGAGCCGTGCGATGGCGTTGGCGACATATACGCCGCCCCTGCCCTCGTCGGTAAAGCGCTCGCCGCTAGCATCGACTACGATGCCGGCGACGCCAAGCTCGTCGCATTGCGGGTACGGCCACACCTGATCGTTCTTAAATGAGTCGCGCGACAGCAGGTGGCCGTAAAAATCGGTGAGCTCGCTGGTCGCCGCACCCAGAGCGCGCGCCATGCGCAGGCCATCACCGAAACCGTTCGCCGCGCCGCGCTGCATGAGCTTGGCGGCACCGCGCGAAATGTTCTCGCGCAGCAGGTCGAGATTGCTCTGGTAGCCGCCATCAGCGATCAGCACCGAGGGCGAATTGAAGAGGACTGCCGACCCGTCGCGTATCGCCGCGACCCCGGCCACGCGCCCTTTTTCGGCGATGATGCCGCTGGCGGCCGTGCCGCGAAAAACTTCGCCGCCGCGCTGCCGGATTTTCTTCTCGAGGAGCTGCATCATGACGTCGGCGCCGCGCCCTTTCCAGTCGAGCCCCGGCGTGAGAGGGCGCCGCGGCGCAAGCACCCATTGCTGATAGGGAATGTCACCGACGCTCATGAACTCGACGCCTTCGTCGCGCAGCCAGTCGACAACCCGAGCCGCGTTGTCGGCAAAAGCCTTCGCCAGCGCAGGCTCTGCTTTGCCGCGCGTCGCCGCGTTGATGACTTCGAGCAGCGCAGCAGCCGGCTCGCGAATATTATGGAAGGCGATGTGCAGGATGCCGCCCGAATAGCGCGCGTTGCACGGATACTGCTCGTCTGTCCCGCGCTCGAGCACCGCCACGCGCAGCCCCGCCTGCGAAGCGCGCCCCGCTGCGGTGAGTCCGGCCATGCCGCCGCCTATTATGAGCAGATCGTATGCCGCGCTCACGATGTGGCCTGCCCGGTGGCGAATTTTTTGATGCGGTTGGAGGGTATGGAACCAGAGCTGCAGATTCTACCGTCTTTCGCCGGGACCACTTGCCGGGCCTTCCACGCGCAGACATTAACGTGTTGCCAAACCTTCGCGGACGATTTGTTAAAGGCGCCCCGTTGTTTTAACCTCTAACCTGCAATCCTGATTTAAATAACGCCGCGGGGGAGATCAGCATGGCACAGCCGGACAAGCTCAATTATTCCGTCGTCGAAGGTTGGGAGCAGCTGCCCAAGGGCTACACCCACCGCGATGTGGCCGGCGTGGCAGTCGACGGCGAAGACCGCGTGTACATGATGTGCCGCGGCGACCATCCGGTACTCATCTACGACAGCCAGGGCAATTTTAAGCGCTCCTGGGGCGAAGGCGAATTCTCGTACCGCACCCACGGCATTTACGTCGCGCCCAACGGCACGCTCTTCTGTACTGACGACGGCAACCATACCGTCCGCCAGTTCACGCCCGAGGGCAAGCTGCTGATGACGATGGGCATCATGAACACGCCGTCCGATACCGGTTATGACGGCAAGACCGTCACCAGCATCAAGCGTGGAGGCCCGCCTTTCAACCGTCCGACCAATGTCGCCATCGGCTTGAACGGCGACATCTATATCAGCGACGGCTATGGCAACGCGCGCGTGCATATTTTTTCGCCCAAAGGCGATCTCAAGCGCTCGTGGGGCGAGCCCGGCACAGGGCCCGGTCAGTTCTACCTGCCGCACGGCATCGCGGTCGATGCCGAAGGGTTGGTCTACGTCTGCGACCGCGAGAGCGACCGCATCCAGATTTTCACGCCGGACGGCGAATACCTGCGCGAATGGACCGACACGCAGCGACCGACGCATCTGTGCTTCGATTCACTTGGCCGCGCCTACGTGACAGAACTCGCCTGGTATGAAGGCGATACGTCCTTCGGACCTCTAGGCAAGATCACCAAGGACAAAACGCGCCACGCACGCATGAGCATCTACGACAAGAACGGCAAGATGCTCTCGCGCTGGGGCACGCCGCAGGCGGAAGCGCCCGGCAGCTTCGCCGCACCCCACGGTCTCGCGCTCGACTCGAAGAACGACCTTTACGTCAGCGAAGTCACGTGGACATTCGCGGTGAACCGAGGCCGCGTGGCGGAAGATTGCCACACGTTCCAGAAGTTTTCGATCGTATAAACGCGCCCCATCCTCTATACTTCGGCGCGCCATTCTCATCCTCCCCTTCAAGGGGAGGAGCGAGGTGGGGATGGGTCATGGCTGAGAGCGGAAGTTTGTTCATTTCGATACCGAAGTATCTCGGCAACCCTTAGGGGTCTGCCGTCATTTCTGTGTCCGTATAACAAGGTCAAGCTTTGG
>JBDSSV010000260.1:0-4469 GCA_039928535.1 Burkholderiales bacterium | reverse complement strand
CGTCGAAAAAATCTTCATCTCGCTTATATACTGGCTCGCGGTTGCCGCGTAACAAGGCGACGATGAGGCGCCCGAGGAGCTAAAGTTGGTCGCCGCCGGGATGACGGGCGACCCGATCAAGGAAGCGGAAAAGCAGGCCCGGGACTGGATGGCAAATGCGAAAAAGGTCTGGAAGTAATCACAGCGACGGGTAGGCCGAAGGTCCGTTAGTCGCCTACCCGCCCGCCGCCTTCATCGATACGCAATCCACGTAATAGCGCGAGCGCCGGCTCGTCTCGTCGGCGACGAGGCCGTGAATATCCGTATCGAAGCCCGGGAATTTCTGGTTGAACGATTTCGCGAACTTCAGGTAGCGCACGATGGTGGCGTTGAAGCGCTCGCCCGGTATCAGCAATGGGATGCCCGGCGGATATGGCGTCAGCAACACGCTGGTGATGCGGCCTTCGAGCTGGTCGATCTCGACGCGGTCGATTTCGCGGTGCGCGAGCCGCGCCCAGGCGTCGGCGGGCCGCATCGCCGGCTCCATGTTCGACAGGTACATCTCCGTCGTCAGCCGCGCGATGTCATTTGCCTTGTAGACGCCGTGGATCTGCGTACACAGATCGCGCAGGCCGACTTTCTCGTACTGTGGATACTTGCCGACGAACTCAGGCAGGATGCGCCACAGCGGCCGGTTGTTGTCGTAATCGTCCTTGAACTGCTGCAGCTCGGTGACCAGCGAATTCCAGAGGCCCTTGGTGATGCCGATCGTGAACATGATGAAGAACGAATACAAGCCGGTTTTCTCGACGATGATGCCGTGCTCAGCCAGATATTTGGTCACCACGGCGGCCGGCATGCCGGGACTGGAGAATGCGCCCGACACGTCGAGTCCCGGCGTGATGACGGTGGCCTTGATCGGATCGAGCATGTTGAAGCCGGACGCCAGATCGCCAAAGCCGTGCCAGCGGTCGTTCGTCTTGAGCACCCAGTCTTCGCGGCTGCCTATGCCTTCTTCGACCAGCTGCTCCGGCCCCCACACTTTGAACCACCAGTCCTTGCCGAATTCCTCGCCGATCTTGCGCATTGCGCGCCTGAAGTCGATGGCTTCGAGTATCGACTCCTCGACCAGCGAGTGGCCGCCGGGCGGTTCCATCATCGCCGCGGCGACATCGCACGACGCGATGATCGCGTACTGCGGCGATGTCGACGTATGCATCAGGTACGCCTCGTTGAAGCTGTGGCGGTCGAGCTTACGCGTATCGCTGTCCTGCACCAGAATTTGCGACGCCTGCGACAGGCCTGCGAGCATCTTGTGCGTCGACTGCGTCGAGAAAATCACCGATTCTTTGCAGCGCGGCCGGTTCTGGCCGATCGCGTGCATGCCGCGATAGAAGTCGTGGAACGTCGCGTGCGGCAGCCACGCTTCATCAAAGTGCAGCGTATCGACCTTGCCGTCGAGCATCTCCTTGATGGTGTCGACGTTGTAGACGATGCCGTCGTAAGTGCTCTGCGTCAGCGTCAGCACGCGCGGCTTGGCGGAGACTTCGCGCGCGAACGGGTTCGCCTTGATTTTCTTCTCGATGTTCTCCCAGCGGAATTCCTCGAGCGGAATCGGCCCGATGATGCCGAAATTATTGCGCGTGGGCATCAGGAACACCGGCACCGCGCCTGTCATGGTGATCGCGTGCAGGATCGATACATGGCAGTTGCGGTCGACGAGCACCACGTCGCCGGGCGCTACCGTCGAGTGCCACACCATCTTGTTGGAGGTCGACGTGCCGTTGGTCACGAAGTACAAATGGTCGCAGTTGAAAATCCGCGCCGCGTTGCGCTCGGAGGCAGCCACCGGCCCCGAATGGTCGAGCAACTGACCGAGCTCGTCGACCGCATTGCATACATCGGCGCGCAGCATGTTCTCGCCGAAGAACTGGTGGAACATCTGACCGACCGGGCTCTTGAGAAACGCGACGCCGCCCGAGTGCCCGGGGCAGTGCCATGAATAAGATCCGTCCTGCGCGTAGTTCGTCAGCGCGCGGAAGAACGGCGGCGCCAGGCCGTCGAGATAGGTGCGCGTCTCACGGATAATATGGCGCGCCACGAACTCCGGCGTGTCCTCGAACATGTGAATGAAGCCGTGCAACTGGCGCAGGATGTCGTTCGGAATGTGCCGCGAGGTCTTGGTTTCACCGTAGAGGTAGATCGGAATGTCGGAATTCCGGAAACGGATTTCTTCGATGAACGCGCGCAGGTTCAGCACCGCCTGGTCGATTTCCGGCCCCGGCGTGAATTCCTCGTCGTCGATGGACAGGATGAACGCCGAAGCGCGCGATTGCTGCTGCGCGAACTGAGAAAGATCGTTGTAGGTCGTTACGCCGATGACCTCGATGCCTTCATCCTCGATCGCCTTGGCCAGTGCGCGTATACCGAGGCCGCTCGCATTTTCGGAGCGGAAATCCTCATCGATGACGATGATCGGAAAATGGAATTTCATGAAGTGTCAGGCATGGGCCGGGCCGGTGCGATGCATTATAGCGCCGTGAGCGTTAAGCGGTGCCCCGTCATTCGCTCGAACGCGAACAAACCGCGGCGGCGCATCCGCGTCCGTCCCGGTCAGGTATTTTGCACCACGATCTTGGGGAACGCCGCCGAATGGTCCTGCTGCTTCTCGGCGATCTTGACCGCAACGCGGCGTGCAATCTGGCGGTAGATCTCCGCCACGCGGCCGTCTGGATCGGCCACCACCGTAGGCTTGCCCGAATCCGCCTGCTCGCGGATTTTGATGTCGAGCGGCAGTGAACCGAGCAGATCGATTCCGTAGTCCTTGCTCATGCGGTCGCCGCCGCCGCTGCCGAAAATGTTTTCCTCATGGCCGCATTTCGAGCAAATGTGCAGGCTCATGTTCTCGACTACCCCCAGGATCGGAATATTGACCTTCTCGAACATCTTGAGGCCCTTGCGCGCGTCCATCAGTGCGATGTCCTGCGGCGTGGTGACGATGACCGCGCCGGTGACCGGCACGCGCTGGGCGAGCGTCAACTGGATGTCGCCGGTACCGGGCGGCAGGTCGACCACCAGGTAATCGATATCACGCCAGTTGGTTTCGTTGAGCAACTGCTCGAGCGCTTGCGTGACCATCGGGCCGCGCCAAACCATGGGCGTCTCGACGTCGATCAGGAAACCAATCGACATAGCCTGTATGCCATGGCCTTCCATCGGCTCCAGGCGCTTGCCGTCTTTCGACTCCGGCCGCCCGGTAATGCCGAGCATGGTCGGCTGCGACGGGCCATAGATGTCCGCGTCCAGCATGCCGACGCTGACGCCCTCAGCCGCGAGTGCCAGCGCAAGATTGACGGCAGTCGTGCTCTTGCCGACGCCGCCTTTACCCGAAGCCACGGCAATGATGTTCTTGACGCCCGGCACGAGTTTCACGCCGCGCTGCACCGCGTGCGACACGATTTTCATGCTCACATTGGCCGTCACGCTGCCGACACCCGGGATGGTTTTCAGTTGGGCGACGACCTGCTTGCGAATAGGCTCGATCTGAGTCTTGGCGGGATAGCCGAGCAGGATATCGACTGACACCTTGTCCCCGTCTATCTTGATGTTCTTCGCTTCCTTGCCGGTCACATAGTCTTTGCCGGTGTTGGGATCGGTCAGCTCTTTGAGCGCCGCCTGGACTTGCTGTTCGGTAATTGCCATTGGGGCTTTCGGGTATCTAGCAGTGAGGGCGGGATTTTAAACAATTACGGAGGGAACACCTAACATCTCGCCGGAAACCATTTAACCGTCAGGGGTTTGTTACAATTCAAGGCTCACTTCGACCGTCCCGAATATGACCCGCAAAATCTTCGCCACCACCGCGCTTCCGTATGCCAACGGGTCGTTCCATATCGGCCATATCATGGAGTACATCCAGGCCGATATCTGGGTGCGTTTTCAGCGGATGCAAGGCAATGAGGTGCATTTCGTCTGTGCCGACGACGCGCACGGCGCACCCATCATGCTCAAGGCCGAAGCCGAAGGCATCACGCCCGAGCAACTCGTCGCACGCATTGCGGCCGAACGCCCGAAATATCTGAGCGGCTTCCACATCGAGTTCGATAATTGGCATTCGACGCATTCGCCGGAAAACACCGAGTTGTCGCAGGACATTTACCGCAAGCTCAAAGCGGCGGGGCTCACGTATTCCAAGCCGATCGAGCAGTTCTACGACCCCGTCAAGAACATGTTTCTTGCCGACCGCTACATCAAGGGCGAGTGCCCGAAATGCGGCGCGAAAGACCAGTACGGCGATGCGTGCGAAGTTTGCGGCTCGGTATATGCACCAACGGATCTGAAAAATCCCTACTCGACGCTGTCAGGCGCGACGCCCGTAATGAAAACGTCGGAGCACTACTTCATCAAATTATCCGACAAGAAATGCGTCGACTTCATAAAGCAATGGCTCGATAAACCCGGAAGACTGCAGCCGCAAGTCGCCAACAAGG
>JBDSSV010000259.1:0-6690 GCA_039928535.1 Burkholderiales bacterium | reverse complement strand
CGGCTTATTCCGCCCTGCCCCAAGCGGATGACGACATCGTGCGCGTCGCCTCGCGCGTCATTCCGTTTGATCCGGAAGACCGGTTCATGCGCAGAGGCGCATTGCGCGACCTGCCGGCGCGACTGGGCGCGCAAACTTTCGATCTGGTACACATCCAGACGCCATTCGCCGCGCACTACGAGGGATTGCGGTTGGCGCGCGATTTCGGCGTGCCTTGCGTGGCGACCTACCACACCTTCTTTGAGGAATATCTGCATCACTACGTGCCGTTCGCGCCGCGCGTCGCTACACGGGCGCTCGCGCGCGAATTCTCGCGCCGCCAGGGTAATCAGGTCGACGCGCTTATCGTGCCGTCGCGCGCGATGCTGACGGCGCTTACGGCTTACCGCGTGACCAAGCCCATGCGGATATTGCCAACCGGCGTGCGTCTCGAAGAGTTCGCGGGCGGCGACGGCGCAGCGTTCCGCAGCCGCCACGACATTCCACCCGAGCGGCCGCTGCTCGTGCACGTCGGGCGGGTCGCATTCGAGAAAAACATCGACTTTCTGGTGCGCATGCTCGCGCACGTGCGCGCGCGACACGCCGATGCGCTGCTGCTCATCGCCGGTGAAGGTCCGGCAGTGCCGCATCTGAAGAAACTCGTGCGCCGTCTCGGCCTCGAAGGGAACGTGCAATTCGTCGGCTATCTCGACCGCGCGACCGCGCTGCTCGACTGCTTTAACGCCGGCGACGTCTTCGTCTTCGCGTCGCGCACCGAAACTCAGGGACTGGTGCTGCTGGAAGCGCTGGCGCTCGGGGTGCCGGTCGTCGCGATTTCGGAAATGGGCGCGATTGACATCCTCGAACCGGGTCTGGGCGCATTGACCACTATCCCGGAAGAAAAAACCTTTGCTGACGCCGTATGCAAGGTGCTCGAGTCGAAAGCGCTGCGCCAGCAGATGGCCGACGATGGCCGCCGCTATGCGCGGGAGTGGGACGCAGCGAGCCAGGCGAAGAACCTCGAGGATTTCTACATCGAAACCATAGCTCTGTACTCGGCAGACAAGGCGGCGCGCGCCCGCTCAGGACGTCAGGCTTCCGGCCTCGGCACCCGCGCCGCCAAACACAGCGTCCTGCGGCCCTGAGCGGGCAGCGGCGACCGCAAGCAGCAGCCGCTCGAACTGGTCGACCACGCTGTCCCATGCAAGTCTCTCAGCCGTCCGCTGGGCGCGCGCGCCAAACGCGCGCATGCGCGCGCGGTCCACGGCCAGCGCTTCGGCCAGACGCACGAACTGCGCAGCGTCGTTGAACGGCGCGAGAAGACCGTTGCGATCATGTACGATGTGCTCGGCGGCGGCGGCGTAACCGTAGGCCACGACCGCGAGTCCGCTCGCCATCGCTTCCACCGTTACGTTGCCGAAAGTTTCAGTCAGGCTGGCGAACAGGAAGATATCGCCCGACGCATAGTGCGCGGCAAGCTCTTCGCCGGTGCGCATGCCGGCAAAAATTGCGTCCGGTGCGCGCTGCTGCAGACTCGCGCGGGCCGGGCCGTCGCCGACAAAAACCAGTTTCGCGCGCGGCCTGCTGCGGCGGATATGCTCAAAGGCGGCAAGCACAGGTTCCAGATTCTTTTCGGGCGCCAGTCTGCCGGCGTAGACCGCCACCGGATCGTCCGGCGCAGCGTCCCAGCTGACGCGCAGTGCCTCGCTGCGCCGCGCCGGATTGAAAAGACCCGTGTCCACGCCGCGCGCGACGACGTGCAGATTGCGAAAGCCGAGCGCGTCGAGTTGGCGGCGCATCGATTCCGTCGGCACCAGGGTCAGCCCGGTGCGATTGTGAAACTTGCGCAGGTACGCGGCAATCGGCTGGTGCAGCCAACCGACCCCGTAATGCCGGCTGTAAGCGTGAAAGTTGGTGCGAAAGTCGGAGCTTACCGGCAACTTGAGCTTGCGCGCCGCCTGCAGCGCGGACCAGCCGAGCGGCCCTTCGGTCACGATATGAACCAGGTCCGGACGCACGCGTGACCACAGGCGGACGAGCGCCTGTTTCGCCGGCAGCCCCATCTTGAGACCGGGATAACGCGGTATCGGCAATCCGCGCATCAGCACCTCGTGAAAACCGGGATGGATTGCCGCCCTGTCGCTGCTGTGCTGGCGCGGCCGCAGCAGCAGGATTTCATGCTTGCGTGCGCGCAGGCCTTCGACGAAATGCGCGGCAGTATTGGCGACACCGTTGACTTCGGGCGGATAAGTTTCCGTAACGAACGCGATGCGCAGCGACTTCTTCGCGCCGGGAAGTTGCTCGAGAACGATGTCATCGCCGTCCATTGCGCGATGATGGCAGGCGATTGAGAAACTATGATTACAACCGGCGCTGAATGCGCCGACACGGATCTGTCACGTTATCGTAAACAGAATGCAGTATTCATCTGGCACCATCTCGCCAGCAACTCAGATTTCCATTGACCGGTAAAGGAAACGACATGCGCGATTTTCTGGAAGCCCTGAGAGTTCAGCGCTGGGACGATCACCGCTACTACCACCACAGCCGCATCAACCAGACGCTGCATCTCGTCAGCGCGCTGAGTTTCCTCACCGCCTATGCGCTGGTCTTCACCGACCCGGTGGCTGCCGCCCTGATCGGCTGGCTCGCGGCCATGGTCAGCCGCCAGGTGGGTCATTTCTTCTTCGAGCCGAAGGATTACGACGAAGTCAACCAGGCCACCCACGAACACAAGGAAGAGATCAAGGTCGGCTACAACCTCAAGCGCAAGATTGTCCTCCTGAGCATCTGGGCGCTGTCCCCGGTAGCGCTGTATTTCGATCCGACGCTGTTCGGCATCTTCTCTGCCGGCACCGCGACCGGTTTTGTCTATCGCATGGGCATCGTCTGGTTTTCAATCGGCGTCGCCGGCTTGCTGTTCCGCACTCTGCATTTGTTCTACCTGAAGGACGTGCAGACCGGCCTGGTCTGGCTGACCAAGATCCTGACCGACCCGTTTCATGACCTGAAGCTCTATTACAAGGCGCCGTTCTATCTGCTGCGCGGCGAATTGATCGATCCGATGCTGCATAAGCAGCACTTCTGAAGCGCAGCACCGCTCCCGCGCATTGTCGGCAGTTACGCGCGCGCTTGGCCCTTTGTTAACCGTTCCGCAGGACTTTACCGAGCATTTCGCGCAGGATGGTGCGCTTGATCGATTGGTTCGAGAGCGCGCCGTCCGTCCACCACCAGCCATCCCGCAGCATCGCGAGACAAGCAGCGACGAAGCGGTCGCATACCGCTTCGAACTCGGCATCGCCGTAATTCAGGCTGAAGATCAGGCGTCCGGTGCCGATCCAGCTCAGAGCGAGGCCCTCGGCGCGCAGATAAAATTGCAGCATCCAGTTATAGCGCGACGGCCGCGTATAGCAGACCGTCCAGATCGACGACAGGTTCGCGACCTGTACCGGCACGCCGGCTTCGTGCAAACGCAGGTTCAAGCGTTGCGCGCGGCCGTTCCAGTGGGCATCCAGGTTGACATACAGCGCGCGCACCTCGGGGGTCTCGATGCGCTCGAGAAATACCTGCATCGCGCCCATGACGTACGGATGGGAATTGAAGGTGCCGCGCGCGAAGCAGATGTCCGCGGGCCGGTTTGCACGGTAACGCCGCATCAGGTCCGCGTGCCCGCACACTACGCCGATCGGCAAGCCGCCGCCGAGCGTTTTGCCATAGGTCACCATGTCGGCACGCACGCCGAAATATTCCTGGGCGCCCCCCGGCGCCAGCCGGAAACCCACGAATACCTCGTCGAAAATCAGCGCGATGCCGCGCTCGCTGCAAACGGCGCGCAGTTCCTGCAGCCATCCGGTATAACGCGCGCGTTCGAAATGTGCGCGGCGCGAGCTGTCGACGAGCGCAGAATCACCCGGCGCGCCCGCATTCGGATGCAGCGCCTGCAGCGGATTGACCAGTACGCAGGCAATATCGCGCCGCTTGCGCAGCACGCGCAGCGAGTCGGCGTCCATTTCTTTAAGCGTGTAGGTTTCGCGCGCAGTCAGCGGATTGCCGAGCCCGGGCTGCACATCACCCCACCAGCCGTGATAGGCGCCGCAAAACCGCACGAGGTGCGAGCGCCGCGTGTGATAGCGGGCGAGGCGCACGGCCTGCATCACCGCCTCGGTGCCGGACATGTGAAAAGAAACTTCGTCGAGGCCGGAGATTTCGCGCAACCGCTTGACGTTATATGCCACCGCCGGGTGATAGGCGCCCAGCACGGGGCCGAGTTCGCGCACGCGCGCGGCGCCCTCTTCCATGCACGATTTGTAAAAATCGTAGCCGAACACGTTGACGCCATACGAGCCGGTCAGGTCGTAGAAACGATTGCCGTCGAGATCGGTCACCATGACGCCGGCGGACGACTGCAGGAAGGAGCCGCCTTTCAAGTGTTCTCGCACGTAGCCGCTGAACTGGAACGGCACGCGGTATGCGCTGGTGAATTGCAGATCCGAAAGCGCGCCGCTCGCCTCCTCGGTCAGGGCGGCGGTCCTCGCATAGCGCTCGCGGTAAATTGCCGCCAGCTGCATGAAGCCGGCGCGGCGTTGCGCGGCGATGTCCTGCGGCGCATCGTCGCAGCGGAAGATGCGTTCCTCGCGGTATTCATAGAACGGCAGCAGCGCGGCGATCCGGCGTGCCATGCGCGAGTGCCCCGACAGCGAAGGGTGCTTCGCCTTCGAAAGCTCGAGGCGGGTCTTGAGCTTGGTCAGCGCAACGCTCGCGGCGAGCGCGACCAACGCGTAAAAGATCAGGGCGTCGTCCATGGTCAGCCTTTCCTCCCAATGTACGCGGCCCGTCTTACAAACAGATGACTGCGCGAACGCAAATTGCGCGGCTGTTCATGCAGGAGGACATCAATTTCCTGCTGACCAACCGCATCCCGCGCCGGCTGCTGACGCGGTTCATGGGCTGGTTCAGCCGGATCGAGCAACCGCTCGTGCGCGACCTGTCGATACGCGCCTGGCGGTCGTTCGCGGACCTCGATCTCGACGAAGCGAAAAAGGCGCGCTTCGCGAGCCTGCACGACTGCTTCATCCGCGAATTGAAGGACGGCGCGCGGCCGCAGGATTGCGATCCGGCGGTGCTGACCAGTCCGTGCGATGCGATCGTCGGCAGCTGCGGGCCGGTAGCCGGCACGCGCGTGCTGCAGGCCAAAGGCTTTCCCTATACGCTGGAAGACCTGCTCGGCGATGCGGCAACAATCGACATGGTGCGCGACGGCTGCTACGCGACGTTACGCATAACATCCAGCATGTATCACCGTTTTCATGCGCCGCACGATTGCCGGGTCGAACGCGTGACGTATTTCTCCGGCGATACGTGGAACGTGAATCCGATCGCACTCAAGCGCGTCGAGAAACTTTTTTGCAAGAACGAGCGCGCCGCCATCGTGACTCGGCTGGATCCAGGCGGCGCGCCCCTGGTGCTGGTGCCGGTCGCCGCCGTGCTGGTCGCCAGCATACAACTCGATTGCCTGCCTGCGCCCCTGCATCTTCGCTATCGCGGACCTAATCGCATCGGTTGCGATGCGCGTTACCGCAAAGGCGAACAAATGGGATGGTTCCAGCACGGCTCGACCATCATTATGTTCGCGGCGCCTGGTTACACATTGTGCGAAGGCGTGAGCGAGGGCGCACACATCCGGGTCGGCGAGCGGTTGATGCGACTCACCACAAGCGGGAAGCCGGCGTAAAACTCAGGTCCCGACGATTCCGCCGTCCTCTTTACGGATCACGATGGTCGACGAGCGCGGACGGCCGGCGGCCTCGCCGTCAGGCCAGCGGCTCACCGCCAGCGGTTGCGCCGGATCGCTGCGCTCGCTCGCGGTCTCGCCGGGATGCTGAATGTTGATGAACATGCTGCTGCCGTCCGGCGTCATCGTGATGCCGGTGATCTCACAGCCTTTGGGCCCCGTAAGAAAACGCTTGATGCGGCCGCTTGCCGGGTCGGCGCACAGCATTTGATTATTGCCTATCCCCGTGTACTCGCCGCGATTGAGCACGCTGGTCGACACGTCGGTCTGTATCCACAGCCTGCCTGCGGGGTCGAACCACAGGCCGTCGGGACTGCCGAACGCGTCGCCTTTAACGTTGCCATGCTTGTTGGCGTCGGCGAGCAGCGGGTCGCCGGCCAGCGCGAAGATGTCCCACTTGAAATTTGCCGCCGCCGGATCGCCGTCCTGCTCGTGCCAGCGGATGATATGGCCGAAAGTATTGTTAGCACGCGGATTGGCGGCGTCGACGCCCGGCCGATCCTTGCCGCCGCGCGCGCTGTTATTGGTCAGCGTGCAATACACGGACTTGTCTTTGGGATTCACCGCGGTCCACTCGGGACGGTCCATTTTCGTGGCCCCCGCTGTATCGGCGGCCTCCCGCGTCCTGATCAGAATGTCAGCCTGCGCGGCAAATCCATTGGCTGCGGTAAGCCCGTTCCGGCCGTGCACCAGGCCCCGCCATTCGCCGCCACCGTCGGCATTGAATCTCGCCACATACAAAGTGCCGTGATCGAGCAGGTCCCGATTTGCGGTACGGTTGTTTTTATCGTACGCATCGCGCGACACGAATTTGTAGATGTACTCGAACTGCTGGTCGTCGCCCATGTAATAGACAACGCGGTTGTCCGCCGTCAGCGACAGCGCTGCGCCTTCGTGTTTTACGCGCCCGAGCGCGGTGC
>JBDSSV010000258.1:0-3415 GCA_039928535.1 Burkholderiales bacterium | reverse complement strand
CCGTCGGCGACGAAGGCGGATTCGCGCCGCGGCTGGCGAATCACGAGGCGGCGATCAAGCTCATCATGGAAGCGATCAGCGCGGCCGGCTATGCGCCGGGCACGGATGTCGCGCTGGCGCTCGACTGCGCTGCGTCCGAATTCTTCGCCGACGGCGAATATACCCTCGCGTGCGAAGGTAAGACCCTCAAGGCCGCGGAATTGGTCGATCTGCTCGCGGGCTGGTGCGAGCGGTATCCGATCATCAGCATCGAAGACGGCATGGCGGAAAACGACTGGGACGGCTGGAAGTTATTGACCGAACGCCTGGGCAAAAAAGTCCAGCTTGTGGGCGACGACGTGTTTGTCACTAACACGAAAATCATCGCCAAGGGCATCGCGGCGGGAATCGCCAACTCAGTGCTGATCAAAGTCAACCAGATCGGCACTTTGACGGAAACGCTCGCGGCCATTGAAATGGCCAAGCGCGCGGGCTACACGTCGGTCGTCTCGCATCGCTCGGGCGAGACTGAGGATACGACCATAGCCGACATCGCGGTCGCGACCAATGCGCTGCAGATCAAGACCGGGTCGCTGTGCCGGTCCGACCGGCTGGCCAAATACAACCAGCTCCTGCGCATCGAAGAGGACCTGGGCGATGCATCGGCGTACCCGGGACGCGCCGCCTTTTATCAGTTGCGCGGCTGAAGCAGCGAACGCCGCGTGAAGCTCCTGACAGCAGACGTCGCATGAAGCTGCTGACGATAGCGCTCGCGGCGCTCATCGGATTGGTGCAGTACCCCCTATGGCTCGGCAAAGGCAGTTGGTTGCGCGTGTGGGATGTGGACCGGCAGGTGCACGCGCAGCGCGATACCAACCAGAAGCTCGGCCTGCGCAATGCCGCGCTCGACGCCGAGGTGGGGGATTTGAAGCAGGGGCTGGACGCCATTGAAGAGCGCGCGCGCAGCGAGCTCGGCATGATCAAACGCGACGAGATTTTCTTTCAGGTGCTGGACGGCCGTCCCGCGGGAAAACCCAGCCCGCATTGAACGCGTCCTTGTTTCCCGGAAGCCATGTTTCGTTTCTTTTTGAAACTGGCACAGGGCGCGTAAAATGCGGAAAATCCCTGCGGGTATCATTTGCCCCCGCAGCCACATCAGCCGCCGGGTTGGCATGAAATCTGCGTAGGGTTCTGCAAAATTTCGCCCCGGTCCTGCATAACAAAGCGAGGAGGCCCAAATGTCGAAAAACGCAGAGCAGTGGCACCAGCAACCCAAGTTCCCGTTGTCGCATTTCGTCGACAGCCGCATCTATACCGACGAGCAGATGTTTCACGAAGAACGGGAAAAGATTTTCAATAAGTGCTGGATTATCGCCTGCCACGAATCCGAGGTGCCAAACGCGTACGACTACCGCACGTTCCAGCATCCGGGCGGCACGCCATTGATCGTTGTTCGCGGCGAGGACATGAAGGTGCGCAGCTTTTATAATGTGTGTCCGCATCGCGGTAACACGCTGCTCTACGATCCGGTCGGCAACGCCAAGCGGATTACCTGCATTTTTCACGCCTGGTCGTTCGACACCAAAGGCAGCTGCATCGACATCTCGCGCGAGGAGCAGGGTTTCCAGAAGCGTTTCTGCAAGGCCGATGCCGGCATGCGCGAAGTGCGCGCCGAAGTCGGTTTCGGCGGCTTCGTGTGGGTCAACGTCGACGACACCGCGTGCACGCTGAATGAATTTATCGGCGATGCGCTGGGCATGCTGAACGAGCAGATGGCTATGCCGCTCGAAGTGTTCCACTACCACAAGGCCATCGTCGATACGAACTACAAGCTGTGGCACGATACCAACAGCGAGTTCTATCATGACTACATGCATTACTTTAATCGCGTGACCGGCATGCTGCAGCCGGGGTATTTCGACCGCAAATACACCGGTTACCCGAATGGCCATGCGACGGTCGGCTCGATGGAAATCAAATACGACGCGTACGAGGGCAGCAAGCAGCGCGGGGTGGGCTGGCCGGGGCTGGCACCCGGCGGCTGGATCCTCATCGATATCTTTCCGGGCATGACTTACAACCTGCGCACGTCGGTATTGCGCATGGACACGTCGATTCCTCTCGGGCCCAACAAATTGCTAATCGAATTCCGCGGCCTCGGACTGAAAAGCGACACCCCGGAGGAGCGCACGGAGCGCATACGCGACCACAACATGATCTGGGGACCGTTCGGCCGCAACCTGCACGAGGACCTGCTGGGCGTGCACGGCCAGGGTCGCGCGATGCGGGCGAGCGGCGACCCGACGTGGGTGCTGCACGGGCGCGAAGAAAACATGACCATACACGACGAAGGCGGCATGCGGCACTTTTATGCCGAATGGAGCCGGCGCATGGGCCGCAAGGCGTACGATCCGTACGGCGAGAAGAAGTCGACGATCGCAGCGTAGATTGCCAGTTCCGCGGCGCGCCATGGTGGTCGCCCGGTGGAGGAGATGGGGATGCAGATTGACAGAACGGCGATCGCGGAGCTGGTTTATCGCTCGTGCCTTGCACTCGACGAAAAGAATTTCAAGGGCTATCTCGAGCTCTGCGACAGCGCGTTCAACTACACGATCACCGCGTACAGCCCCGAGATCCGCAAGGACATGGTGTGGCTCGACCACGACAAGGCCGGCATGCAGCTGCTGTTCACGAACCTGCCGCGCCATAACAGCGATCATTCGCCGGTGACGCGCCACGCGACGGTGTATACGGTCGACGTGGATGCGGCAGCGCAGCAGGCCGCGGTCGTGTCGGCATTGCAGGTGTTCAAGACCAGTCTGGACGGCGGCGCAACCGAACTGTTCGCGGTCGGACGCTACGTCGACACGGTACAGCTCGGCGGCGGCGTGCCACTGCTGCTCAAGCGTGTCGTCAAACTCGATACGCGGCAGTTCGGATTCGGTTATCACATTCCCTTCTGACGGACAGCGCGTGCACATCCAGATCAGCGCGCGCAACCGCGCTTTCGAATTCGACGCCAAACCCGGCACGCGTTTGCTCTACGCGGGCCTGGCCGCGGGCGTGCAGCTGCCGTACGAATGCGGCACCGGCACCTGCGGAACCTGCAAGGCGCGGCTGGTGACGGGCGAAGTCGAGGACGTATGGCAACAAGCCAGTGGCCGCAAATTCCTGAAGCAGCCCGGCGAACTGCTGATGTGCCAATGCATAGCGAAAAGCGACTGCACGCTGGAAGTCGCCAATTTCGTCAACGCCATGGCCCCCGGCGTGTCCACGCCGGTGTTCGGTCGCGGCACGCTGAGAAACGCGCGCGCGTTGACGCATGATGTAACGGCGTTCTCAATCGAGCTGGATAAGCCCTGTGATTTTGATGCCGGACAATTCGTGGTCGTGCAGGTGCCGGGTGTGGCCGGTTACCGCGGCTACTCGATGGTGA
>JBDSSV010000257.1:0-2993 GCA_039928535.1 Burkholderiales bacterium | reverse complement strand
GACATGCCGGTTTACGATCGCTACGCGCTGCCGGTGGGCGCTGCCATCAAGGGCCCGGCCATCATCGAGGAAGCGTCGGCAACGATGATAGTACCGCCCAGAGCGCGCGCCCGCGTCGACCGCGCGGGCAACCTGCTGGTCGATCTGGGCAAATGACTACTTTAACGACGACGAGCGAACGCATCGTCGCACGCACCGATGGCGCGATCGGCTGGATGATTTTCAACAACCCGGCCAAGCACAACGCGATTTCGATGGATATGGCGGAGGCCGTGCCGGCGGTGATGCGGAGCTTCGAGAATGACCCCGCGATACGCGTTGTCGTTATCGCGGGTTCCGGCGAAAAGGCATTTGCCGCGGGCTCCGACATCTCGGGTTTCGAGTCGGTGCGTTCCGACCCACAGCAGAACCGGCATTACAACGACGTTAACGAGGCGTCATACAACGCGGTCTACGAGTGCAGTAAACCGACCATTGCGATGATTCGCGGCTATTGCATAGGCGGCGGGCTGGATTTCGCAACCAGCTGCGACGTGCGTTTTTGTTCCGACAATGCCGTGTTCGCGGTACCGGCAGGCAAGCTGGGTCTGGGTTACGGCCACGAAGGCATCCAGCGTTTCGGCCGTGTGATGGGGTTCATGCGCGCGCGCGACCTGTTTTTGTCGGGACGACGGCTCGGTGCTGAAGAGGCGCTGCGTCTGGGTCTCGTGCATCGCACAATCGCACTGGGCGACCTGGCAGCCGAGACTACCTTGTACGCGCAGTCGATTGCCGACAATGCGCCGCTGACGCTGGCCGCCATCAAGCGCGCGTTTCTCGAATACGAAAAAGACGCCGCGACGCGCGACCTGTCGCACGCGCAGTCGATGATAGACGCGTGTTTTCGCAGCGCGGACTATGCCGAAGGCCGTGCCGCGTTCGCGGCCAGGCGTAAGCCGGAATTCAAGGGCGGATAAATGGCGCAGGATCAACAGCGCAAGGGACCGCTCGCACGCTTCAAGGTAATCGATCTCACCCGCGTGCGCTCGGGCCCGACCGCAGTGCGCCAGTTCGCGGATTGGGGCGCGGATGTCATTCGCATCGAATCGCCGCCTGAGTTGCATTTGTCCGATGGCTGGGGCGGGCCGCGCGACGGGCCGGATTTCCAGAACCTGCAGCGCAACAAGCGCTCGCTCACGCTGAACCTGAAGGACGCGGACGGGCTCGCGATTTTTCGCAAGCTCGCCGACCACGCCGACGTGATCGCGGAAAATTTCCGTCCCGACGTCAAATTCCGGCTCGGGATCGACTACGAGACAATGAAAAAGACCAATGCGCGCCTCGTGTACGCCAGCATATCCGGCTTCGGCCAGGACGGGCCGTACGCGAAGCGCGCCGGTTTCGACCAGATCGCGCAGGGCATGGGCGGGTTCATGTCGATCACCGGTGAAGCCGGCCGCGGGCCGATGCGCGCCGGTATCGCGGTCGCGGATTCCGCGGCGGGCATCTACTGCGCGCTGGGCGTGATGACTGCGCTGCTCGAACGTGAATCTTCCGGCGAAGGGCAGTGGGTACAGGTGAGCCTCCTGCAGGCAATGATTGCGCTGCTCGATTTTCAGGCGGCACGTTGGCTCGTGTCGAAAGAGGTTCCCGGGCAAACCGGAAACGATCATCCGACTTCAATACCGACCGGCGTGTTCCCTACGAGTGACGGCCATATCAATATCGCGGCTGGCGAGCAGGCAATGTGGGAGCGGTTGTGCAACGCGCTCGGCGCCGGAAAGCTGTTGGCAGTGCCGGAATTTTCGACCGGTGAGCTGCGCTCGCAGAACCGCGCGGCGTGCAATCGTGCGTTGTGCGAATTTACCGTAACGCGGAGCTCGTCGGAGTGGCTCATGGTATTCGAGCCGGCCGGCGTCGCCGCCGGCCCAATCTACAAAATGGACGAGGTGTTCGCCGATCCGCAGGTCAGACATCTTCACATGGCGGTGTCCGTGCGGCATCCCGCGCTGGGCGATGTCGAACTCGTGGGGCAACCGTTCACGCTCACGCGCACGCCGAGCGAGTTGCGCAGCACGCCACCCGCATGCGGCGAGCACACCGACGAGATACTGCGCGAACTCGGGTATCACGACGAGCAGATCACCGATTTACGCAAACGGCTGGTGGTCTGAGCGGCCAGCTATTGGCGGCTTGTTACGGGTAACATAATCCACTTATGAGTTACAGCCGGGACAATCCCAGCGCGAACTATCGCCGGATGGTCAGCCTCTATCGCGAACTGCACACGCAGGGCGAGAAAGTGCTGGGACTGTCGGCGGACGAAACTTACCCGGGCGTCAACCTGCTGCCGCACACCAGGCGCATCAAGGACCTGATCGAGCGTACCGGCTCGCAAACCGTGCTCGATTACGGCTGCGGGAAGGGCTATCAGTACGACTGGCCGAAGGTCACCATTCCGGGAGTCGGCGAGCGCGACGGCGTGCTCGATTACTGGGACATCGATGAAGTGCGTTGCTACGATCCATCCTTCGCGCGCTACAGCAAGTTGCCGGAAGGGAAATTTGACGGCGTCATCTCAACGGACGTACTCGAGCATTGCTACGAAGAAGATATCCCGTGGATCGTGGAGGAGATGTTCGCGTACGCGAACCGCTTCGTGTTTGCCGCAATTGCTTGTTATCCGGCCAAGACCACATTGCCGAACGGCGAAAATGCGCATGCGACCGTGCGTCCGATCGCCTGGTGGCAGCAGATTTTTACCGACGCGGGCAGCCAGCACCCGGACGTCATGTGGAAGCTGTTCGTCGAGGAGCATTGAGCAGCCCGGCGCAGCCGGCACTGCGCGCTGTTTACAGGCGCACGACTTTGCCGGGGTTGAACAGGTTCTCCGGATCGAGCGCGCGCTTGATCGCCCGCATCACAGTCACGGCGTCGCCGTGCTCGGCATCGAGAAAATCGAGCTTGCCGATGCCTATACCGTGTTCGCCGGTTGATGTCCCGCCCATCGCCAG
>JBDSSV010000256.1:0-15022 GCA_039928535.1 Burkholderiales bacterium | reverse complement strand
GCGCATATTATCCTTCAACTTCGCACCGCCCGCTGATACGGTCCGCGGGATGCGTTAAAATATCGACTCAAATTTCGAGGAGTTAGCGGTGGCAAAAATTACAGTGGGCATAGTCATGGGTAGCCAGAGCGACTGGGATGTAATGCAGCACGTCGCGCGGCAGTTGAAAGATTTCGGCGTTACATATGAGGCGCGTGCCCTGTCCGCGCACCGCACGCCGGAATTGCTGATGGAATGGATGGCAGGCCTCGAGAAGCAGGGCGTGCAGTGTTTCATCGCCGGCGCCGGCGGCGCCGCGCACCTCGCGGGCGTCGTGGCGTCGAAAACGACGTTGCCCGTGCTCGGCGTGCCGATGCCGTCGAAACATCTGCAGGGCCTCGATTCGCTGCTGTCCATCGTGCAGATGCCCAAAGGCATACCGGTGGCGACGTTTGCGATCGGCGACGCGGGCGCCGCCAATGCCGCGTTGTTCGCGGTGGCGATGCTTGCATTGAGCGACACCGCGCTCGCGCAGAAGCTCACGGCATTTCGCACCAAGCAGTCGGCGGCGGTGGCGGCGGTCAAGCTGCCCGAGCTGTCCTGAACGCAATCCTTATTTCTACGCCAGTAAAGCGAGCCATGATCAACGCAACCTTATTCGAATCGAGTATCAAAAGCCTCAAGTTCCTGCATCGCGGCAAAGTGCGCGACATCTACGCCGTCGGCGACGACCAGCTGTTGGTGATACAAAGCGACCGCCTGTCGGCGTTCGACGTCATCCTGCCGGACCCGATCCCGGGCAAAGGCGAGGTGCTCACCTCAATGTCGAACTGGTGGTTCAAGAAACTGGGCCATGTGATTCCCAACCATCTGACCGGCATCGATCCCGCATCCGTGGTCGCACCCGACGAGCGCGCCCAGGTCGAAGGCCGCGCGATGGTCGTAAGAAAATTCACGCCGCTGATGATAGAAGCGGTGGTGCGCGGCTACATCATCGGCTCGGGCTGGAAGGATTACCAGAAGACCGGCATGGTGTGCGGCATCCAGCTGCCGGCCGGATTGAAGGAAGCGGAAAAACTGCCGGAAGTGATCTTCACGCCGGCAACCAAGGCGCCGGCGGGACAACACGACGAGAATATTTCGTTCGCAGAAGCGGGAGAAATCGTCGGCGCCGAAGTGGCGGCGAAAGTGCGCGCGGTAGCCATTCAGCTGTACAGCGAAGCGGCGGCCTATGCGAAAACCAAGGGCATCATCATCGCCGACACTAAATTCGAGTTCGGTGTTGACGCGGCCGGCAAGCTCTTTCTGATCGATGAGATCCTCACGCCAGATTCGTCCCGCTTCTGGCCCGCTGCCGAGTACCGCACCGGCATGAGCCCGCCCTCGTTCGACAAGCAGATCGTGCGTAACTGGCTCGAGACTCAACCGTGGAACAAGAAACATCCGGCGCCGAAACTGCCGCCCGAGGTGCTGGCGAACACCACTGCCAAGTACAAAGAAGTGCTGCGTCTGCTGACCAGCTGACCCGTGCCGATGCATGACGGCAACGCGCCGTCATAGCGGCAGTTCCATCGTTAAATGAACAATCCGCAACTCGACGCAGCCGTTGCCGTGCTTGCGCGCGGCGGGCTGGTCGCATTTCCGACCGAGACGGTCTATGGGCTGGGCGCCGATGCCGGCAGTGCCGTCGCTATCGGCAGGCTCTACGCGGCTAAAGGCCGTCCAGCCGACCATCCGGTCATCGTCCATATCGCCGACATGGCGCAACTTCCGCAGTGGGCACGCGAGGTCACGCCGCTCGCGGAGAAGCTTGCGCAGAAGTTCTGGCCCGGACCGTTGACGCTGCTGTTGAAGCGTGCGCCCGGCGTCCTCGATGCAGTGACCGGCGGACAGGACACCGTCGGCATACGCATTCCTTCGCACCCGGTTGCGCACGCGCTGCTGGAAAAATTCGGGGGCGGCATCGCCGCGCCTTCAGCCAACCGCTTCGGACGCGTGAGCGCCACGACCGCAGAGCACGTGCGGCGCGAATTCGGCGGCGCGGTCGATTTCATCTTTGACGGCGGCGAATGCGATGTCGGCATTGAATCCACCATCGTCGACGCGAGCGGCGCGGCGCCGGTGCTGCTGCGACCGGGGCACATTACCGCCCTTGAGATCGAACAGGCGGCGGGCATCGCCCTAGCGGCGCCCTCGGCGCACTCGCCGCGCGCTTCAGGCACGCTGGCCGCGCATTACGCGCCGGCAACCCCGCTGCTCATCATGGAAAGCGATCTCCTGCTCGAATTCGCGGCAACGATGGCGCGCCAGGGCAGGCGCGTGGCCGTGCTCGCGCGCAGCGCGTTGCAGCCCTTACTGACTGGAATGGCGTGGATCGCGGCGCCACGAGACGCGGCCGCTTATGCACACGATCTTTACGCGAATTTGCGCGCGCTGGATGCCGCGGGCGGCGACGCGCTGGTGGTGGAACAATTGCCGCAGAGCCCGGACTGGGCGGCGGTCAACGACCGGCTTGGTCGCGCTGCGGCGGGCTCTCGACCACCTTCAGCGTCTTGACGTTGCTGACGACGACGCGATTGCGGCCGCCGTTTTTTGCTTCGTAGAGCGCCGCGTCGGCGGCCTGCAGCAGATGGTCGCGGCGGCGGCCGTGATCGGGGAATGCAGCCACGCCCATCGACAGCGTGACGGCGCCCAGCGACTTGCCGGCGTGCACCAGGCGCAGCTCGCGCACCGCTTCGCGCAGCATTTCCGCGCGCTGACGGCCGACTTCGAGGGTAGCTTCGGGCAGCACTATCGTGAATTCCTCGCCGCCTTAGCGGCACGCGATATCGCCGCCGCGCACGTGGCGCTGCAGGATACCGCCGAGATCGCGCAGCACGGCATCGCCGGCCTCATGGCCGAAGGTGTCGTTGAAAGTCTTGAAGTGGTCGACATCGATCATGATCAGCGACAGCGGCAGGTTCTTGCGCTCGAGACGCGCAAGCTCGCGGTCGAGCGTTTCTTCGAGGAAGCGCCGGTTATACAGGCCGGTCAGCGGATCGCGCACGGATTGCTGGCGCAGAGTTTCGCGCAGCTTGAGATTTGACAGCGCGAGCGCGATCTGCTCGGCGACGGCGGTGGCGAGTTGTTCTTTGGCGTCGCTCATGGCGTTGGCTTCGACCGCGTCCTTGCGCCGGGTCGTCAGGTACAGCAGCCCCAGCGTTTCGCCCTGCGCCATCAACGGCGCGCAAATGTATGAGTTCGCGCGGTTGCCATGGCGCGCGACGTGCGCGCAGACGATTTCGTGATCCCGCGCGCCGACGGCGTGCAGCCGGCCGCGGCGCAATGCCCAGCAATCGACCGGCTGAAACATGTCTTCGTGCGTGTTCGCACCGCCCCACGACGCGGCAAGCTCCAGGTAGTTGCGTGAAGCGTGAAACACGAAAATCGTGCCCGCTTCCTGCGGAAACAACTGCGGTCCGAAGCGCGCGATCGCGGTGCACGCCTCGTCGGAGCTCGCGCAGGTCTGCAGAAAGCTGCTCATCTGCGACAGAAAAGTGACTTCCTGGTTGCGCTCGCGCGATTCGGCGAGACTCGTCGCGAGCTTGGCGTTGAAGTCGCGTTCCGCCCCCGCGGTCCGGCGGCGGAGCACGGCGCCGCGAATGACCAGAAAGCCGATGCCGCCCAGCAGGCATACGTTGAGGAAAGTCGCCACCGCAAACGTGACGGTCGTGATGTAGGTGTTGAAGTCGGACTCAGTGCTGCGCGCGGCCAGGACGATTTCTTCGCGCGCCTGGATCTCACTGACGATATGGCGTATGCGATCCATCGTGACTTTGTTCTGACTGGCCTGCACGAGCGCCGCCGCTGCCTGCACGCCTTGTTCGCGCCGCGCGGTGATGCCCTCGCTGAGCTGATTAAGGCGCCGCGCGATGATTGGCTCGAGCGACGACAGGCGCGCGGCGCGCTCACTGTCTTCGACGGTCAGCCGCGTCAGTTCCCGTAGCTTGGCGGCGATCACCGGGCGCGCGGCGGCATACGGTTCGAGATAGCGTTCATCGCCGGTAACGATGTAACCACGCTGCCCGGTTTCCGCGTCAAGCAGACCCGTGCGCAGCTCGCCCAGCAGACGCAGGCTGAGCTCCGTATTGCCGACGAGTTGATTGGACGTCACCAGGTTGCCCAGCGTCGTATAGGAAACGGCCGCGTTGAGCACGAGCAGCGCGAACGCTGCGCTGAAACCGCCGGCGATTCTGGTGGTCGATGCTTCCATTAGGCGCGTAGGGGTCATGCAATTACGCCCGCGTCGATGGAAGCGGTGTGACATCTGCCGTCCCCTTCTGCGGCAAATGTGACGCAAATATTACATCAAGCGCAGGATGCGCGCGCAGCGCTTTTGCGCTGCGGCGCAGCACGCGCGCGTTTTCGAGCAAGCGAGTTTCGCGTGCGTTTGGGAACGCTTGAACTTATACGTAGATTGTACGGCGGGCAAGCCGGGCAGGGGAGACGAAGGCCCCGGCCGTCGTCACAATAATCCCGCCCACATCCCCAATGCGCCCACGATAGTGGAGAGAACCATCAGCAGCAGGGTGCTCAAAGCGACGTACTGCGCGGCATCGCGCTCCTTGACCGCCAGCACATGCTGCAGCCCCGCGTATTGCAGGTAAAGGCCGTGAAAATAAGGCACGATCAGTGCAAACGCCAGATTCGGCAGGATCAGCAAAATGCCGCCGAGCAATACCGGCGCGCTGCTGTAGGCCGCGACCTGGAGCGCGCGTGACCAGTTGCGTAAGCCGGTGAACAGCGGCGCCACGATGACTATCGATGCGGCGCACAGGCAGATCGACAGCACCATGCCGGCATATGCCATCAGTCCGCCGCGAAAGATCTGGCTTGCTCCCAAAGAGACATTGCCCCCGCTCGCATATCCCCCGAACAGCAGCAGGTCGAGGGCCCAGCTTGCTGCCGGAATCAGCGCAAGGGGCAGCACGAACCGTGTAAATGTGGCGCGCGGGTGCGGTGTTTCCCCGCTGATGACCCGCCACTCGGCGTCCGGAAACACGGTGACCCGCGCCGCGCGCTGCAATCCGTGGTTCATCGCTTAACCGGCGGCGGCCGCAAGATAGAGCCGGATTTTAACGACGATCAATAGTGCTTCAATCAATAACAGGAGGAACAACGCGAGAACCCCGATGTGCTGGTCGACGATGAAACGCGGCGCCATGAAGCGGGTCGCTTTGATAATGGGAGAAGTCACGGTTTTCAACATTGAATAGACGACGTTGTTATCGCGGCGCGCGCCCGCGATGATGTAGAGCGCTCCTTGGCCGAGCAGGGCCATCAGCGCGACTTCGTTCAAGCCCTTCAGGATGATGACCAGCTGGTACACCGCTAGGGTCCGGCTACGCCACCCGCTGCCGCTGGACGCGAAGCTTCGGTCAGTGCGTCAGCTTTTTTTTGCGTTTCCAGCGTCAAAAGCGCGGCCATCTTCGGATCAAACCGGTCAAGGTGCGCGATCACTTCGGCGAGTCTTATCGGCCGATTCAGCGTGTTGCTGGCCATGCCCAGTTCGTACCAGGCATGCGGGTTCATCGTCTGCAATTTTGCCGCGTGCTCGAACGCCGCCGCGGCTTCCTCGTGGCGTTCGAGCGACACGAGCGCGAGCCCGAGCCCGTACCAGGCGCGGTCGATATTCGCGTCGAGCCGCAGCGCTTTTTCGAATGCCGCGACCGCCATTGCATAGTCCTTGCGCAGATGGTAAACGTAGCCCAGATCGAACAGCAGTACCGCGTTGTCCGGCGACAGCTTCAACGCGTGCTGGAACTGCTCTATCGCCAACTGGTGGCGGCCCAGTTTCGCGTGCAGGAATCCCAGCGCGCTGATAGCGCGCACATAGGAGGGATCAATCTGCAGCGCTGCGCGCAGCTCATTTGCGGCACGGTCGCGTTGCCCCACCAGAGCGTATACGCGCGAGCACTGAAAATGCCACCATGGACTGGATATCATGCTTGTGCATTCTAACAACATCCCGAACTCCCAAAAAAACGGGGCCTGCGAATGCAGGCCCCGTCCGGAGATTGCCCTGCCCCGATTTAGTTCGATACCGTGCTGACGTCTCCGCGCAGGTGCGGGTAGCGCACGTGCTCGATCAGGTCCTGGACCTTTTTATCAGGCGCAGGCGTCAGCAGGCTGACGACAATAATCGTAAGGAACCCAAGTGGCGTGCCAAATACGCCGGCGGAAATCGGATTCATGCCGAACCACTTGTTTGCGTCGGAGCCGCCGAGGAACGGGTAGGTCAGCTGCATGTAGTACCAGCAGACGCCCAGACCCACGACCATCCCGCATATCGCTCCCCATTTCGTCGCGCGTTTCCAGAATATTCCGAGCACGAGTGCCGGGAAGAACGAAGACGCGGCAAACGAGAACGCGGCACCGACCAGGAACAGAATGCCGCCCGGTTTCAGTGAAGTGACATAAGCCGCGATCAAGGCAACGACGACGAGCAGGATTTTCGAAACCGTGACACGGCGTCCGGTCGGCGCGCTCGGGTCGATCATCTTGTAATAAAGATCGTGCGACAGCGCGTTTGCGATCGTCAGCAGCAATCCGTCGGCGGTCGACAACGCGGCGGCAAGACCGCCGGCGGCTACCAGTCCGGATACTACATAGGGCAGCCCGGCGATTTCAGGCGTCGCCAGCACGATAATGTCTCCGCCGAGCACTATTTCCGCCAACTGCACGATACCGTCCCCGTTGATATCGGTAATCGACAATAGCGATGGGTCGACCTTCGCCCAACTCGCGGCCCAACGCGGCAAATCCGCGAAGGTACTGCCGACGAGGAAGTAATAGACATCGTATTTCGCCAGCACCGCGAGCGCCGGCGCCGTGAAGTAAAGCAGAAATATGAAGAACAACGACCAGAACACCGATTCGCGCGCCTGCCGCACGTTCGGAGTGGTGTAGTAGCGCATCAGGATGTGCGGCAGCGCTGCGGTACCGAACATCATGCAGAAGACGATGCCGAGGAAGTTGAGGCGTGCCGTGTTCTGCGCGGCTTCGTCCTTGCCCGGAAAAGGCGTGGCGTGCGGCTTTGGCGGCGCCGCTCGTGCAGCCAGCCCTTTGTCCTTGTCCCACTGGCCTTTCGCCGCAGCGACATCCTTGGGATAGGAGTCGACCGATTTCTGGGCCGCGGCAATCTTGTCGGCGGGCGCATTGTCCGTTTTCAGTTTACTCAGATTCTGCGCAAGATCCGCTTTGCCCTTGGCATAAGCGGCGTCGGCGTCCTTGAGATTCGCGTTGGCTGCATCGGCGCGGCCCTTTAAGATATTGCGCACTTCGATCTCTTTTGGATCGTTGGTCAGCACTTTCTCGCGCTCGGTCACTTTTTGCAGCACCTGCCCATAAGCCAGCTGTGGCACCGGGTTGCCGGTATATTTGACCGACAGCCAGATGACCGGCGTCAGGTAGGCGATGATCAGAATGATGTACTGCGCGACCTGCGTCCACGTCACCGCGCGCATGCCGCCGAGGAACGAACACACCAGGATGCCGCCGAGACCGACGAACACGCCGACGCCGAACTCGAGCCCGGTGAAGCGGCTGGTGATCAAGCCCACGCCGTAAATCTGCGCCACCACGTAAGTGAACGAGCACAAGATCGCAGCAAAAATGCCGATACTGCGGACGATGTTGCCGCCGTACCGTTCGCCGAGGAAGTCGGGAATGGTGAACTGGCCGAACTTGCGCAGGTAGGGTGCCAGGAACAACGCCACCAGCACATAACCGCCGGTCCAGCCCATGACGAACGCCAAGCCGTCAAAACCGGACAAGTAAAGGGTGCCGGCCATGCCGATAAACGACGCCGCGCTCATCCAGTCGGCGCCGGTCGCCATGCCATTGAAGAAAGCCGGCACGCGCCGGCCCGCCACATAATATTCGGCGGGGTCGACCGTGCGGCTCATGATGCCGATGCCGGCGTAGAGGGCGATGGTCGCAAACAGGAAGCAGTAACCAATCCACTGGCGCGACATGCCCATCTGCTCGGCTACCGCGAGCAGAATCAAAAAGGCGATAAAACCGCCGGTGTAAAAGCTGTAATATTTTTTGAGCTGGCTTTTAAACGCCTTCTGTCCCATCGCTGATTCGCTCATTGGTCTTCTCCCTCGTCCACGCCATATTCGATATCGAGCTTATTCATGTAGTGCTGGTAAAACCAGATCAGCGCAACGTAAATAATCAGCGAACCCTGCGCCGACATGTAGAAGCCGAGCGGGAAGCCCAGGATGGTGTAAGCATTCAACTCGCGCGCATACCAGCCTTCGACGAAAGTGGCGACGAACCAAATGAACAGTAATATCGCAGTGACGACAAGATTCTTGTGCCAATACTCTTTGTGCTTGGCGGATAGCTCCATAAGACTCCTCCTTGAAGTTGGCGGCGGAAGCGATTGCTGACGCCGAAACTGCAACGCATCGACTTAATTATTATTTGCGCTGAATGATTATGCGGGAAAACTCCCGTGAAAACCTTACAAGATTCTTACTTTGGTTGCTGTCACGACGCTCCCCAGCAAGTTACCGTATCCGCAGTCGAAATATTATTTACCTTAAAAACAATTACTTAATAACATGTGCTGGTGAAATAGCCCGGCAATTTCGCGTGCCAGCATGGCGATGCTAGGGAAACCTGCGGTCGAGAAATTGCCTTATCGCGGTGACGAGCTCGCGCTCGCTTCCAGCGAAATAGTGGTCGGCGCCAGCGACCTCGATTTGCGCCGAGCCCTTGAGGATTTTAAGCAATGACGCGCGCGCGCCGGCCTTTTGCCGGACCAGCGGGAAATCGCGCTCGCCATAGATGTCGAGCACGGGCATGCGCAGTCGGTCCGCGTTGGCAATGTCGCCGTTGCTGATGCCGATGGCCACCCAAGCAGCGACGTCGATGTCGGGACGGGCGGTGAGATAGTAATTGCTCATGCGCGCGCCCATGCTATGCGCAGCAAGCGCTATTTTATTATGCCCTTTGCTTTTTAAAAACGCGGCAGCTGCGGCGATGCGTTCCGCCGCATCGGGAAAAAGCGCCGGATAGGCGTCGCCGAGCGCATCGGCGGCGAGCACGGGCATCTGCACCGACAGTGTCGCGTAGCCCTGGTCGGCGAGCCCGCTGCGCAACGCCCCGATCAAGGCCCAGTCCGGATTGACGCCGAGGCCGTGCACAATGATGACGGCGGCGCGCGCCGGCTTCACCTCCGTATAGAGAGCGAGAAACTTATGCCCGGATTTCTGCGTCAGGTAGACAGCATCGCCGACGACCAGGCCTGGCGTAATTTCATCTGCCCAGCGCTTCTCGCGCGCGTAATCTGGCGCGGCGCTTCCTTCGCGCGCGTTGTTCGGCTGTGCCGGGATAAGCGTCGAAACCAGCAGCAGTAATAGAGGCAACAACCGCAGCACGGGCATCCTTTCAGGGAGACGCGTGTCGATTATAGGGTCGATCACATCCTTTTATCAGCGGCCTTCGAACCGTGGTTTGGTTTTGGCGAGAAAAGCCGCCACGCCTATGCGGTAGTCCTCCGTGTCGAAGCACGCATACCCCTCGTCCCACTCGGACGCGGGAACCTGCGGAATGACGGTCAGCCGCTCGATGAATTGTTTGTGCCACCGCGCGACCAGCGGCGCGCCGGCGGCGATGCGCGCCGCGAGCGCATACGTTTCGCGCTCGACGTCGGCATCCGCGACGACACGGTTGACCAGCCGCTTTTGCAGCGCTTCCGCCGCGTCGAAGATGCGTCCTTCGAGCAGAATCTCGAGCGCGACGGCGCGGCCGACCAGCGCGAGCATGCCCTGCAGCTCGCCGTAGCCCATGGTCAGCCCGAGGTTTTTGATCGGCACGCCAAAACGGCTGGAAGCGCCGCAAATGCGCAAGTCGCACATCGCCGCGATTTCAAGCCCGCCGCCGACGCAAGCGCCATGGATCATGGCGACGACCGGATGACGGCAGCGCGCGACCGACTGCATGGTGGCGTGAATAAGCTCGCCATAGATTTTCGCCTGCCGCGCATCGGCCCGTTCGGTCGCAAATTCGGCAATGTCCGCGCCGGCGGCAAATGCCTTGTCGCCGGCGCCGCGCAGTACGACGCAGCGCAGCGCGTCGTCCGCCGCCAATTCATTCATGGCGGCGCCCAGCGCCTGCCACATCGGTTTGTTCAGCGCATTGAGTCTGGCTGGATTGTTCAGCGTGACGGTGGCGATGCCATCTTCGCGCGCGACCAGAACCGGCTGCACGATCGACCCGCTAGTCGATCTTGATGTTGGCGGCCTTGACGATCCGCGCGTATTTCTCGGTTTCCGCGCGGATGAAGGCGGCAAATTCTTCGGGAGTATTGCCAACGATGTCGGCGCCGACGCCAGAGATCTTTTCTTTAGCGTCGGGCTGCCGGATCGCTTTTGCCATCTCGGTATTGAGCTTAATGATGATGTCTTTGCTCACCGCGGCGGGCGCCACTATGCCCCACCAGGTACTCATGTCGAAACCCGGCACGCCGGATTCTTCGACAGTCGGCATGTCGGGCAGCAGCGAAAACCGTTTCGCCGATGTAACGGCGAGTGCGCGCAGCTTGCCCTGGCGCACGAAGTTGATTACCGGCGGCACCGCGTCAAAGTCCAGATGGACATGGCCCGCGATTAAATCGACGATAGATTGTCCGCTGCCTTTGTACGGGACGTGCAGCATATCGACCTTGGCTTGCAGCTTGAACAGCTCGCCCGCCAGATGCTGCACCGTGCCGGCGCCCGGCGATGCGTATTGCAGCTGTCCGGGCCGCGACTTCGCCAGCGCGACGAGCTCCTTGACGGTTTTGGCTGGCACCGAGGGATGCACGACGAGCAGATTGGGGCCGATGGCGGAAAGCGAAACCGGCGCGAAATCCTTTTGCGCGTTGTACGGCAGTTTGCTCACGAGCGACGGCAGGATTGATATTGCCGCAATGTGCGCCATCATGATCGTGTAGCCGTCCGGATTGGCCCTGGACACGAGTTCCGCCGCGAGCTGGCCGCTCGCACCGCCGCGATTATCGACGATGATCTGCTGACCCAGCGCTTCGCCGAGCTTTTGCGCGACGATGCGGCCAATGATATCGGTGCCGCCGCCGGGCGGGAAGCCGATCAGCATGCGGATCGGCTTGGTCGGGTAGGACTGGGCAAGAGCGTTGCCCCACGCGGCGTCCAGCAGACACAATGCCGAAATCAATAGCGCTCTCGTTTTCATGGATTCTCCTCGCATAAGTTTGCCTGCGCGTGGGGCTATCGTCCCGGTGCGGTCAGCGGTAGAACAACTGTACCAGCCCCAGGCCGGTGATGGGCACGTAAGTGACCAGCATCAGCACGGCGATCAGCACGCCGATGAAATAAATGTTGACGCGCGATACCTCCCATACGGAAGCCTTGGCAATCGAGCACGCCACCATCAGCACGCTCGCTACCGGGGGCGTCTGCTGCCCGATGCCGAGGTTGATTGTGACGATGAGGCCGAAGTGAACCGGATCGATGCCGACTGCCTTGACCAGCGGCATCACCACCGGCACGACAAGGATGATCGCGGCGGCCGAGTGCAGGAACATGCCGAGCAGCAGAAACATGACATTGAGCAGCGCGAGGATGAGGTACTTGTTGCTGGTAAATTCAGTCATCGAGCGCGCCAGTTGCTGCGGCGCCTGAATCTCCGTCAGATAAGTGCCGAGCAGCGCCGAGCTCGCCACGAGCAGCATGACGACCGCGGTTTGCACGCCGCCTTCGATCATCGCGCTCTTCAGGTGGGCGAGGTCGAGTTCGCGGTATATCACAAGGCCAATGAAGAGCGACGCCAGCACAGCCAGCGCCGCACCTTCAGTCGCGGTGACGATCCCGCCAAAAATTGCGCCCAGTATGATCACCGGCAGGAAAAACGCCCAGAAGGCATCCTTGAATGTCTGCCAGATGCGCGGCCAGTGGAACGCCTCTTCGACCGGCAGGTTGTAGCGGCGGGCGAAATAATACGCCACACCCATCAGCCCCAGGCCGCCGAGCACGCCAGGCACGATGCCGGCGACGAACAGCTGCACCACTGACGTTTCCGCCATTACCGCGTAGAGGATCATCGGAATGGAAGGCGGGATGATCACTGCCAGAGTCGCGGCCGAAGACATCACCGCTGCGGCGACGGCCTTGGGGTAGCCCTTGGATTTCATCGCTGGAATAAGGATGGAGCCAAGCGCAGACACGTCCGCCACCGCCGAGCCGGAGATTTCGGCAAAGAACATGGAGGCCGCGATCGACACCATCGCCAGCCCGCCGCGAATGAAGCCAAGCAAGGCCGAGGCAAAAGCGATCAGGCGGCGCGTAATGCCGGATGCATTCATGATCGCACCGGCGAGGATAAAAAGCGGAATCGCGATCAGCGGAAAGCTGGTCGCGCCCTGGTACAAAACGATCGCCAGGTTGGGGAGCGACGCGATTCCCTGACTGGCAATCATTGCAACAACGGCCACGACACCCAGCGATACCGCGATAGGCACGTCGATAATGACGAGCGCGAGTACGCATACGAAAAGCAGCACCATTTCCATCAGTGCGAACTCCCGCCGGTTAAGGCTGTCTCGGGCACGTGGGTGCGGCCCGCCTCCGCCAGCACCGCGGGCAGGGTCAGCAGCTCGGCGATAACTATCAGAACGGCACTGATAGGGAGCACCGATTCCACGTAGTTGACGGGAACGCCCGGCAGGCTGACGAGCCTGTCACCGGCCAGCACATCGAGGATCGAAAAACCGACCCACGCGATCAGCACAAAAAAAGCGATTACCAATGTTTCAGCGACGAGCCGGAAGACAAACTTCACGCGCGGCGGCAGCATTGCCATCACTTCGGGACACCCGATGTGCGCGCGTTTCACGGCGGCGAGCGCCGAACCGTAAAACGTCAGCCATGCCAGCAGGATGGACGCGACTTCGTCGTACCAGACGAGCGAATGCCCGAGCGTACGGTAGACGACACCAATCGTGACTTCGGCTGCCAGCGCCGTCATCAGCACAATGACGATGCCCTCCAGCAGCTTCTCGTAGGCGCCACGCGCGCGCGCGAAGGTCATGATTTCAGTTCCGTGTCACGAATGGTGAATATAACAGCGCGTAGCGCGCGGCGACGGGTCAGCAGGTACCGGCCGCCGCGCACCGTCTACTTGGCGAGAGAAAGCGCTTTGTCGATCAGCTCTTTCGAACCCGGCACTTCCTTGCTGAACTCCTGATAGATAGCCCCGCTCGCGGCGACGAAGGCCTGTTTGTCCGCTTCGTTCACCTGCACGCCGGCCGCCTTTATCTTGGCGAGCAGTTCGCTCTCCTCTTTTTCCGCCGTGGCATAGACGAACTTCTGCATGTCTTTGGCGACGTCTTCCAGCGTCTTACGCACATCCGGCGGCAGCGTTGCCCACTTCTTGGCACCGACCGTCACGTAGGCTGGCGTATAGACGTGGCCGGTGAGCGACAGGAACTTCTGTACTTCCTGGAACTTGGCGCTGACGATCTGCGAAAGCGGATTCTCCTGTCCATCCATGACGCCGGTCTGCAGCGCGGTGAAGACCTCCGAGAATTTCATCGGACTCGGATTGGCGCCGTAAGCCTGGAACATTTTCACGCGCCATTTGCCCTCGGGCACGCGCAGCTTGATGCCTTCGAGGTTGCCCGGGACTTTGATCGCGCGCCGGTTGTTGGTGATATGGCGGTAGCCGTTCTCCCACACGGCAATGATCTTGAGGCCCTTTTTCTCCACCTCGGGTGCCAGCTTCGGCCAGAAGATTTCCTTCTCGATGCGCCCCATGTGAGCGCGGTTTTTCACGAGGTACGGCATTTCAAAGAGACCGAAGAGATCGGATTCGGAGGACATCACGGTTGAAGGCAGTGCCAGGTCCACGGTGCCGAGCTTGAGCTTCTGCAGCAGCTCTTTGTCGCCGCCCAATTGGCTCGATGCGAAAGTGATGACCTTGGCTTTGCCGCCGAGTTTCGCGTTGACGCGTTTCGCGTACTCGTCGGCCGCAACCGTAAACAACTGTCCCGGTTCGCCGACGTGTCCGAACTTGATTTCGGTCTGCGCGCGCGCCGCGCCCGCTGCGAGCAACAAACAAAGCGTTGACACCCATGCCAGTTTATTCATATTGCCTCCTCGATTTTTGCAGCGCGCCGATGGCGTGCGCTGCGGTTTTATCGACTGCAGTCTTGCCGGTCGCGTTCGCCCCGCATGAAATTGCCAGGCGTCGCGGTGTACCGGGCGGTCAGCGCGACGGTGCCGTTCCACCGACTGTCGCGATAGTGTGCGGTGTCGCCCCCAAAATCACAAGACCCCTGCAAGTTCGGGCTAAATCGCGACGCCGGCTTCCCGGGCTTTGCGAATTTGATGTTCGCGTCCGGCCAGCATATCGTCGAGCGTGCCGAATGCGTTGGTATAGTGGCCCTTGAAACCCTTGTCCTCGATGCGCTTGAACATGTTGCCGAAATCGAGATCGCCGTCCCCGGGCTTGAGATGCTGTTCCTTGCCCAGGCGGACGCAGTCGGCAAGACGGACCTCGCCAACGCGCGAAAAATCGATTGCATCGATGAAACCGTCGACGCCGTCCGGCACCAGATGCGCGTGGTTGGCGGTGAACGACATGCGAAAATTCGGGGAGTCGATGCGCGCGAAGTAATACATCCATTCGGCGACGGTGTGCGCGAGGTAATGCACCTCCGCATCGGCCGGCTCGCTGTTGAGGTTTTCCAGATACAGGATGGCGCCCTTCCTGGCGGCGTAATCGACCATGCGTTTAAGCCGTTCGCAACCGGCCTGCATGCGCAACTCGACGTCGTCGGTGAAATGGTAGCCGGCGTGCACCACTATCCATTGCGCGCCGAGTTTGGCGGAAATGTCGATATAGCTTTTGAGATAGGCGTCGACGGCGTCGCTGACGTATGGCGAATATTCCGCGACGTTGACGGCAGATAAGGTATGCAGCCCGAGGATGACGCCGTGTTTGGCGGCAAGTTCGCGCACGGTTGCTGCGCGCC
>JBDSSV010000255.1:0-2988 GCA_039928535.1 Burkholderiales bacterium | reverse complement strand
CAGGGTCGACGCATCGATGGTGAATGCGCTGTCGCCGTCAGCGGTCGGCGCGAAATAATGATGGCAGCAGCCCATGGATCTCTCCGATTTTTAATGCGTGCGCCGCATTCGGCGCACGGCTCAGGCCGCGGTGAATATGTCGCGGTAGCTGGTATAGATCGACGCAATCGCGACCGGCCCGAGGACGAGGAAGCCGAGTCCGAGGGGGATCGCGGCGAGCACGCCCAATACCGCGAGGATGACGCCGTAAACCAGAAACGGCACGATGTTTTTCAGGCAGCCGAAGAAGCTCGCTTTCATGGCGTCGACCGGTTTGAGGTCGTGAAACACGATAAGCGACGGCGCGAAAAAAAGCGCCATGTAAAGCGGCACCGCCAGTGCCAGAACCGTCAGCATCGCGAGCAGGAAGGACACGCCCAGGGTGCCGATGCTCGCCGGATGACTGCCGCCAAGCAACATCGACATCACCGCGCCGCCGCCGATGATCCCAATCGCCGGTATGAAGATGACGATATAACCAACCAGCGCCAGCACGCCGAGCACGACCAGGTCGCCGGTGTTCTGCTTGAACCCCGCGAACACGCTACCGACTTCGAACTCGCCGCCGCGGTCGAGCGCGCGACAGCCCAGCATCAAGCCGGCCACGAACACCTGCATCAGCAGCATGCTGGCCAGCGTGCCGATGACGGGCACGATATGCAGCAGCGCCGAGCACGCGATGAACACTATCAGGGCCAGGATCCACGTGCCGGGCTGCTTCTTGAACAGCGCGAAACCTGCGGCAATCCATTCCCAGCCGCGGCCGGCGTCGACCGCGCGTCCCGACGGCAGGAAAGTGTCCGTTGTCGACGCGGACAAAACCGGCACCGTCGATGCACTGGGCGGTTGGTATGGATTCGATTCGCTCATGACGGCGTTCCTCCTGATATAGGTTCGAATGGGCTACCTGGCCGCGTCGATCATCGTAGTGTAATCCCGCCGTCGTGACAAATTGCGCCGGCTCATTCGCGCGCTGCATCCTGGAGGATCATGTCGGCCGCCTTCTCGGCGATCATCACGACCGCCGCGTTGGTATTGCCGGACACCAGCGTCGGCATGATGGATGCATCGACCACGCGCAGATTGGCGACGCCGTGGACATTGAGCCGCGCATCGACTACGGATGCGCGATCGGCACCCATCTTGCAAGTGCCGACCGGATGAAAAATCGTGGCGCCGTAATCGCGCACGAAACCCAGCACTTCGTCGTCGCTCTGCACGCTGTCACCGGGTCGGTATTCGTCGCCGATCAACCCGGCCAGTGCATGCGTGCGCGCGAGTTTGCGCGCGACCTTTATGCCCTCAACCATCGTGCGGCAATCGAGTTCGGTCGACAGGTAATTCGGGCGCATGGCGGGCGCCGCGAGCGGATCGCGCGATTTGATCATTACCGTGCCGCGCGAAGTCGGCCGCAACTGGCACATCGAAAAGGTGCAGCCCGGCCACGGATGCGTCTTGGCGCCCGCCATTTCGGCCGACAACGCGGCAAAGTGAAACTGGATATCGGGTGTGGCCGCCGCGGGCAGCGCGCGCGTGAACATGCCGCCGTAGTTAATGCCGATCGCGAGCGGCCCGGTACGATGCGCGAGCCATTTCCAGCCCATGCCGAGGCGGCGCCAGACACTGCGCAGATCGTCGTTGATCGTAATCGGCTGCTTGACCTTGTACATGACGCGCGCCTGCAAATGGTCCTGCAAGTTTTCGCCGACGCCAGCGAGATCGTGCGCCACCGGAATGCCGTGCGACTGCAGGAACGGAGCGCCGCCTATCCCGGACAACTGAAGCAACTGCGGACTTTGCAGCGCGCCTGCCGCCAGCAGCACTTCGCGCGCCGCGCGTGCTTCGTGCTCTTTTCCATGCTGGCGGTAGCGCACGCCGATCGTGCGCCTGCCTTCCAGCACGAGCGACGTCGCCTGTGCTTCGGTTTCGATGCGCAAATTCGTGCGTTTTTGCGCCGGCTTGAGATACCCGACAGCGGTCGAGCAGCGCCAGCCATCGCGCGTGAACAACTGGTAATAACCGACGCCTTCCTGACGCGCACCATTAAAGTCGTCATTGCGCGGCACCCCAAGCTCCTTGGCGCCCGCGATGATCGCGTCCATCAGCGGGTGCGTTTCGCCGATGTCCGAACACGCCAGCGGTCCGTCGCCGCCGTGATATTCGCTCGCGCCGCGTGAATTGCCTTCGCTCTTGATGAAATACGGCGCTACATCATGCCAGCCCCAGCCGGCATTGCCGAGCGATGCCCAGCGATCGTAGTCCTCATGCTGGCCGCGCACGTAGATCAAGCCGTTGATGGAGCTCGACCCGCCGAGACCGCGGCCGCGCGGCCAATAAATCTGGCGGTTGTTCATCGCGGCTTCGCGCTCCGTATAAAAACCCCAGTTATAAACCGGGTGGAACATGGTCTTCGCGTAGCCGATCGGCAGATGGATCCACAAATTGTTATCGCGCGGCCCAGCTTCGAGCAGCAGCACGGAATACTTGCCGTTCTCGCTCAGGCGATTGGCCAGCACGCAGCCGGCCGAGCCCGCGCCGACGATGATGTAATCGAATTCCGGAGTTTCGGCGTTTGCGGATGTGGCTCTGGCACTCATGTCGTTTCCCCGGACGCGGCTTTGCCGCCGCTGTTGCGGATATTACAAGCCTTCACGGACGGCTCGTGTCAATGCGACGCCGCGCCAGTTCGTCATGCGCCGCTATCATCGCCCTGAAAATGCCCGCGCCGTTGCACGTCGTGGAACGATGTCAATAGCTTAACTCCGTCGCCTTGCAACACTGCGGCGCCGTCGACACGGCAAAACTTCGGCTCTAACCGGCTTGTCGCTGATGCCGACGTGATCTAGGTTTGCGTCCGGCGGGACGGCTTAAATCAACAATAATGATCCGCCTCGAGGGAGGAATCCATGAAGACGCTCATGATCACCGCAGCCATGATGGTCGGCATCG
>JBDSSV010000254.1:0-3975 GCA_039928535.1 Burkholderiales bacterium | reverse complement strand
CAGGAATCAGGAATCAGGATGCAGCGAACGCGCAAGGCGGGCATAGCAGTTGCTGAATCCCGAATCCCGACTCCTCAGCAAAATGATCTCGTGATTCTACGCGGCCTTGGCGCGCTTGCGGGAAAAGCGCAGCCCCAGTTGCAGCAGCTCGTCCCACACGTCGCCGCGCGCGAGGCCCTTGATTATGCGGTCGATGCGCGCCGCGTGCACGAGCGCGGATTCAATCTGCGCCGGCGTAAAGCGGCCGACGTTGCGCTCGATCACTTGCTGGCGCGGGCCCCACACGCGCGCGTCGCGCAGCGCCTGCTGCAGCGGGCGGCCAGCGGCGAGTCCCGCCAGCACGCGGCCGGCGGCGCGGATCTCTTCAGTGACCGACCACAATATGAGCGGCGTTGCCGCGCCTTCGCCCTGCAAGCCGTCCAGCACGCGCGCCAGATGCAGGATATCGCCGGCAAGTACGATACCGCCCAATTCGAACGCGTCGAAACGTGCGACGTCGAGCACGGCCTCCTTGATCTGGTCGAACGACAGCGCGCCCGGCGCAAACAGCAACGCGAGCTTCTGCACTTCCTGATAGGCCGCGAGCAGATTGCCTTCGACTTTATCGGCGATGAAGTCGAGCGTGGCAGCGTCGGCAGTTTGTTCCTGGAGCTTCAGCCGGCCGGCGAGCCATGCCGGCAGCTTGTCGCGTTTGACTTCGGCAGCTTCAACCAAAACGCCGGCGGCCTCGAGCGCGCCGAACCACGCACCCTTTTGCGCGCGCCAGTCGACTTCCGGCAGGGTCACCAGCGTAATCGTGTCCGGCGGCAATTGCGCGGCGTATTCCTGCAGCGCCTGGCTGCCGTCGTTGCCGGGCTTGCCGTTCGGAATGCGGATTTCCAGAATGCGGCGCGTGGCGAACAGCGACTGCGATTGTCCGCTCACGCGCAGCTGCGACCAGTCGAAATGCTGCTCGGCGGTCAGGACCTCGCGCTCGACATGGCCTTCTTCGCGCGCGCGCGCGCGTATGCGGTCCGCGGCTTCGAGCGCCAGCAGCGGCTCGTTGCCGTACACGGTGTAAAGGGGCGCGAGGACGCGCTTGAGATTTTGCGCGAGCTGTTCGGTCGATACGCGCGACATCGGGACCGCGGCGCCGGCTAACGCGCTGCTGCGTTCAACCGCGCGGCCTCAAGACGGCGCACCACCTGCTGGACAGCGTCGTTCTGCATGTCGCGATAGAGCAGCGCTTCCTCCTGCTCCTTGCCGAGCACGTCGGTATCGCTGTATATGAGATCGCGTTTGAGCAGGATTTCGTTGGCTGCGAGCAATTCCTTGCCGGCCTTGTCGTTGACGCGAAACGACACACGATAGCGGATCTGCAATTCGCGCACGCGTCCGGATGACGATAGCGAGAGAATTGAGCGTTCCCGCGCCTCGGTCAGGATCTGCAGCGTGGCCTCCGCTTCCTTCGGATTGTTCACGATGCGAGTCTTGCTGCCGGCGCGTACCGCGCGCGCAAGCTGGGTGGCGAAGGCCGGCGAGCCGCTGATGTACATAGACTCGTAGGACAGCGTAGCCTGACCGCGCAAATGAAAACCGCAGGCAGTCACCAGCGCGCACAGCACGATGCTGAAGGTGAGGCGTGATGGCCCCAGGCCACGTAGGGCGTGATGGCCCGAGGCCACGTAGGGCGTGAGGCGGGCAAGCGCGGCGCCGATGTGGTATTTCGATCTCATGTTGTTACTCTCACTCCTCATGCCTGACTCATCACGCTTTCCTACACTACCACGTTGACCAGACGCCCGGGAACGACCACGACCTTCTTCACCGGCTGACCGCCGATATGCTTTTGCACGTTTACGTTCTGCATGGCGAGCTGTTCGATCTGCGCGCGATCGGCGTCCTTGGCGACGCGCATGTTGCCGCGCAATTTGCCGTTGACCTGCAGCACGAGTTCGATCTCGTCCTGCACCAGAGCGGTTTCATCGACCGCGGGCCATGCGGCGGCCAGAACGTCCTCGCCATATCCGAGGTCGCGCCATAATTGGTGCGCGATATGCGGCGTGAGCGGCGCGAGTATGCGCAGCAAGATGCCCAGACATTCTTCCATGTCCGCGTCGACGCCGTCCACGCGATCCAGCGCGTTCAACATTTTCATGGCCGCCGAGGCGACAGTATTGAACTGATGTCGCTCGAAATCGTGGTTGGCCTGTTTCAGTACCGAGTGGACCTCGAAGAGCGCGGCCTTCTTTAGCTCCGGGGCGATTTTGGCGCCGCCATCGCGTCGGCGGCCGTCGAATTTCTCGCAATAACTCCACAACCGTTTGAGAAACCGCGACGCGCCCTCGACGCCGGCGTCGTTCCACAGCAGCGTATCTTCCGGCGCGCTCGCAAACATCATGAAGAGGCGCGCGGTGTCGGCGCCGTATTCTTCGATCAGAGATTGCGGGTCGACGCCGTTGTTTTTCGATTTCGACATGGTGCCGATGCCGTCGGACTGGACCGGCTGGCCGTCGGCTTTCAACGTTGTGTCGGTGCGCTTGCCGTTGGCATCGAGGCCGATCTCGATTTCGGCCGGATTGTAATAAGTGACGCGGCCGGCGTCGGGTTTGCGGAAAAATATTTCATTGAGCACCATGCCCTGCGTCAGGAGCCGCGCGAACGGCTCGTCGAGCTTGACGAGGCCCAGGTCGCGCATCACCTTGGTCCAGAAGCGCGAGTAGAGAAGATGCAGGATCGCGTGCTCGATGCCGCCGATGTACTGATCGACCGGCAGCCAATAATTGACGCGCTCGTCAACCATCGCAGCCGTCTGGTCGGCGCACGCAAAACGCGTGTAGTACCAGGATGAGTCGACGAAAGTGTCCATCGTGTCGGTTTCGCGCTTGGCCGGCTGGCCGCACTTGGGGCAACTGCAATTGACGAAATCAGCACGCTTGGCGAGCGGATTGCCGCTGCCGTCGAGCACGCAGTCCTCGGGCAGCACGACGGGCAACTGATCGTCAGGCACGGGTACGTCACCGCACTTTGCGCAATGGACGATGGGAATCGGCGTGCCCCAGTAGCGCTGGCGCGAAATTCCCCAGTCGCGCAGGCGCCACATGATCTGCTTTTCACCGAGCCCTTTGCCCGCGAGGTCGGCGGCAATCGCATTGACTGCGGCGCGATAGTCGAGGCCGTCGTAGTTGCCGGAATTGACGCAACGACCGTGTTCCGCGTACCACGCCTGCCACGCATCCGTCGAATAGGTCTTGTTGTCGACGTCGATGACCGGTTTGATGTCGAGGTGATATTTTTTCGCAAAAGCAAAGTCGCGCTCATCGTGGGCGGGCACGCCCATCACTGCGCCATCGCCATAGCCCCACAGTACGTAGTTGCCGACCCACACCTCGATTTTTTCGCCGCTGAGCGGATGCTCGACGAAAAATCCGGTTGCCAGGCCTTTTTTCTCCATCGTAGCAAGATCGGCTTCGATCACGCTGCCACGCTTGCATTCGTCGATGAATGCGGCGAGCGCCGGATTTTTTTTCGCCGCGTAAGCGGCCAGCGGATGCTCGGCGGCGACGGCGCAGAAGGTCACGCCCATGATGGTGTCGGGGCGCGTTGTGAACGCCCATAGCAGCCCCGTTGTACTAACCCCACCCCCATCCCGCCCTTCCCCCTGAGAGGGAAGGTGAGAACTGTTGACCTTATCGGTCAAACGGTAAGGGAAGGCGAGCCGCACGCCGGTGCTCTTGCCGATCCAGTTCGCCTGCATCGTCTTCACGCGCTCGGGCCAGCCGGGCAGAGTGTCGAGGGCGGCGAGCAGTTCGTCGGCGTACTGTGTGATCGCCATGTAATACATCGGGATCTCGCGCTTTTCCACCAGCGCGCCGGTGCGCCAGCCGCGCCCGTCGATCACCTGTTCATTGGCGAGCACGGTCTGGTCGACCGGGTCCCAGTTCACCGTGCCGGTCTTCTTGTAGACCAGGCCCTTTTCCAGCATGCGCAGGAACA
>JBDSSV010000253.1:0-5776 GCA_039928535.1 Burkholderiales bacterium | reverse complement strand
CTTGAACTTCGCCGCGATGGCGCGCTTGAGATCCGGCATGCCGTCGATGTTGGTGTACTTGGTCTGCTCGCGGCGCATTGCTTCGATTGCCGCCTGCTTCACGTGCTCGGGCGTCGGAAAATCAGGCTCGCCGGTGGTCAGCGCGAGGATGTCACGGCCCTGCTCCTTCAGCGCGCGCGCAATCTGCGAGGCGCGCGCGCTCGCGGATTCTTCGAAGCGGCTCATGCGGGCGGCAAGCGTAATCATGGTGTTCTTTACTCCCTGTTGGATTGCCCCGCGGAAATTGCGGGGTTAAGGCTAAGGCCCAGCATTATTAATGAGAATAGCGCGCGCCGCTACCTGCGGCGGCGATCAATTCAACTGCATCCCCGTTGCTTTGACGAGCTTCGCCAGGCGTTCGCTATCGGCGCGCACGTCCGTGGCGAGTTGTTCGGGCGTGCTGGAAGTCGCAATCATGCCCTGCGCAAGCAGTCTCGCTTTCATGTCCGGCTGGGCCAGCGCGCGCACGGTTTCGGCATTGAGACGTGCGATGATTTCGCGCGCCGTCGCCGCCGGCGCGAAGAGCGCGTACCACGTGGTCGACACGAAGCCGGGCAGACCCGATTGCGCGATCGTCGGCACGTCCGGCAGCGGCTCGTATCGAATCGTGCCGGAGACGCCGAGCGCTTTCAGGCGTCCGGACAGAACCTGCGGCAGCCCCGCGGGATCGAGAAATCCGAGGTCCGCGTGCCCGCCGATCAGATCGGTGATCGCGGGTGCCGTGCCTTTGTACGGAACGTGCGTCATGCGCGTGCCGGCCAGCAGATTGAATTCTTCCGCGGCGATGTGCTGGCCCCCGCCGGTGCCGCCTGACACGACGTTGAGGCGACCGGGATGCGCTTTGGCTAGCGCGATTAATTCGCGCGCATTGCGTGCAGGCACCGACGGGTGCGCGGCGAGGATGTAGGGCGACGTCACGAGATTACCGACGGCCGCCAGATCGCGCGCGGGCACGTACGCTAGATTAGGATTCGTCAGCGGCGCCGCCGCGAGCGGGCCGCGCCCGCTGACGAGCAGGGTGTAGCCGTCGGGTGCGGACTTGGCAACATGATCCGAGCCTATCGTGCCGCCGGCGCCCGGCCGGTTGTCGACGATCACCGTCACGCCGAATGCCACTGCGAGTTGCTGTGCGATCGCGCGCCCGGCGATGTCGACGCCACCGCCGGCGGGATAAGGCACGACGACGCGTATGGTTTTCGCGGGATAAGTCGGCGCAGGGGTTTGCGCAAAGCAAAGCAACGCTTTGCACAGGAGCGCGGTCGTGACGGCAATGCGTAGTGCTAGTGCGGGCACTGTCAGCGGTGACGCAACAGTTGTATCCCGACGTACAACGCGGGAATGCCGCACACTACGAAGCCGATACCGTAACTGCCGGTCGTATCGAGCAGGCCAGAATACATCACGGGCAGCACGAGTGCGCCGATCTGGCCGAACGCCAGGACGCCACCGGTAACGCCACCGCGCATGTCTTCCGGCGATGCATTGGCCGTTTCGGCGAGCAATATGCCATGCCACGACAATGCGGTGACACTGATCATGCAGGAAACCATGCCCACGAGCAATGCGGGCCAGCCGGCATCGCACAAGGCAAGCAGCGCGGCGCTGCCCGCCATGCCGAGCGAGAGTGCGGCCATTACGATGCGCGGCGCGACATGGCGGCTGCCGATCCACCCCCACAGGATGCGGCCCGGAATAGCGACTGCCACGGCGATGGAGAACATGAAGCCCGCGGCCACGGGCGTGTAGCCGATCGTCGTGAGGTAAACCACGAAGTACGCGGTTATCACCGTTTGCACGCCGTTGAATGCCAGGCAGGCGAACGACAGGGCGCGCAAGCGCGGGGTCGCCATCACTGCGTTCAACGTCGATTTGAAATCCGACAGCTTGAACGTGCGCGTTGGCACGCGGTCGTCATCGAATCTCGTGCGCAGCGGCTGCAGCATAACCGCGAAGACGGCGCACGCCGCTGCGCAGACGAGCATCGTCGTGCGCCACCCGGCCCATTCCGAGAATTGCGGCGCGAGTATGCCCGCGATCAGCAGCCCGGCCGGCACGGCCGTCTGCTTGATCGAGAACACGAGCGGCAGATATTGCGGCGGCGAGCAGCGGCTCAGCAGATGCGAGCTCGTCGGTGTGGACACCGCCGCGCCGCCGCCGGCAACGATGGCGGACAGGACGAGAACCAGCGGCGAGCCCACGGTCAGGAATGCGATGCCGACAGCGAGCAATACTAGCGCGACCTGGCTCATGCGCAATGCACCATAGCGCACAATGAAGCTGCCGCAACCGAGCTGCGAGAACAATGCGGCGACGGCGGTGAGGCCGAAATAAATTCCTATCCACGCGGGCGCGAGCTTGAGGTCCGCAATGATCGCGGGCGCGATCACCGCGGGCAGCGATTTGCCGAGCGAGATGAACGTCTGCTGCAGGAACATTGCGCCGAGCGCAAGCGGCAGCTGGTTCGCGTGACGCGGGGTCAATGCACTCCTTCCATGGGCCGCCGATGTGGGTGGCGCCGCCTATTACTCTTGATCTTTACCGCTCGCGCCTTTACGCCGTGAGCAGATTGCCGCGGCTACGGCTTTGCCGCAGTGTATCCGTAAACCGTTTGCGCTTCTTCTGCCGAGACCAGACCGTATTCCACATCGCGCGCGACTTTTTCCCGCGCGCGTTTTTTCGGATCGCCGATGCCGCCGCCGCCAGGCGTTTCCACCACCACACGGTCGCCGTTCGGTATGACCTGGCGGCCGAAGCCGCGCATCTGCGCACCGGACTTCAAGCTCAGGCGTCCCGCGCCGCCGTTGCCGCCGCCGTCGCTGCCGCGTGCGGCGTGCACGATGCGATCGAACGTCGCCGAGATGATCATGGGCGCCGCCTCGCCGTTGGCGATTTCCATGATCTGACCGAGGCCACCGCGATGCTCGCCCGCGCCGCCGGAATCGGGCCGGTACTCCTTCTTCCAATAGACAACGGGCGACAGCGTTTCCATGATTTCAACTGCGACGTTGCGGATGCCGCTCGGGAACGACGTTACCGACAGGCCGTCCTTGCCGGGGCGCGCACCGGTGCCGCCGGTGTTGAAGCCAACGACATTGAAGCGCGTCTTGCCTTTGAGTTGTTCGGGATCGATGCCTTTGAATGTCTGTCCGCCCGCCAGGCGCACATTCCACAGTGACGACGTGCCTTCGGCCGGCACCTGATCGGGCCGCGCCTGGTGCAGGCAGCCGAACACAATGTCGGGCAGCATTTGGCCGATGGTCGAGCGCGCAGCCACCGCGAGCGGGAAAGGCGCGTTCACGATGCAGCCTTCAGGTGCGGTCACGCGCACGACCGACAGCGAGCCCGCGTTGTTCGGGATATGGCCGCCAATGATGCAGCGTACGCCGAACGACGTGTAAGCGTCAGTGTACGATTTCGGCACGTTGATGCCGTTCGAAACGCACGGACTGGTGCCGGTGAAATCGATATCGACGCCGGACTTCGAGATTGTGAGTTCGCCGACGAGCGTGATCGGCGCATCGTAACCATCTATCGTCATCGCATACGACCAGGTGCCCTGCGGCCATTCGCGCGCCGCCGCCAGCATCGCCGCGCGCGAGCGTGCGATCACATGTTCGCTCAGTTTCTCGATGTTCTGCAGTTTATATTCGTCCATCATCGCGAGCAGCCGGCGGCCGCCGATCTCGTTGCAGGCAACGAGCGCGTACAAATCGCCTTCGACCTGCACCGGCTCACGCACATTGGCGCGCACGACGCGCAGCATCGTGTCGCTGATCTGTCCGCGGTCGACGAGTTTCAGCGGCGGCAGGAACAAGCCTTCGTGATAGACCTGGGTGCCGTCGGCGGACAGGCCGAGGCCGCCGATGTCGACCACGTGCACCGTCGAAGCAAACAATGCAACCATGCGCGCTTTTTTATTAATCGTTTTGAAAACCGGCGTGACCATGGTCATGTCATTGAGATGGCCGGTGCCTTTCCACGGATCGTTGGTCAGGTACACGTCGCCGTCGTGCATGGTGTGCGGCGGATAGTCATCGAGAAAATACTTGACCGACTCCGCCATCGAGTTGACATGGCCCGGCGTGCCGGTCACCGCCTGCGCGACCATGCGGCCGTCGGGCAGAAACACACCGGCGGAGAGGTCGCCCGCTTCGCGCGTCGCGGCGCCAAACGCCGTGCGCACCAGCGTCTGCGCCTGCTCTTCGACCACCGAGATCAGACGGTTCCACATGACCTGCATATGGATGTCGGCGAGTTTGCTCATGAGTTGTCCTTAGGGAAAATTCAGGCGGCGGATTCGAGCGTCATTTCCCGACCGGGAAACAGCAACACCGCCGGGTGGCACTTGAGAGCGCGCGCGAGGACCTTGGCGCGCTCGACGCCAAGATTGACGCGACCGTTTTCAATGGCCGACAGGGTGGCCTGGGGGATGCCGGAGCGCTCAGCCAGTTGATTCTGGCTGAGTTCCTGAAGTTCGCGAAAAATCCTTACGGATTCGCCGACGGAAACTTCGACGCGTTTTTTTGCGGGACGGAATTCCTTCTTCATGGTCTTCGCAAGCTTAACGCTTGCCGTGCTTGTCGAGCACGATGTGTCCGGCGCTGTTGATGGACGCGTCGAAGTTCGCGGTGACAATCACCGTTGTCTGGTCTTCGACGATCAATGCGGGGCCGGCGACGCGCGCGCCGAGCGTCAGTGCGGTGCGCTCGTATACCGGCACGGTGCGCCACTGCGCGAGCGTGGGCTCGAATATGCGCCGTTTGCTTGAGGGCTTTGCGCTCTTGCGGGCGAGCGTGCGCGCCTTGGCCGCGCGCTTCACTTTGGTCGAGACCGTCACCGACCAGCTCATGATCTCCACGTCCATGTTCGGCACGGTGCGGCCGTAAAGCACTTTGTATGCGGCGTCGAAGCGGCGCTTCAGGTTCGCAGGGTCTTTCGCTGCAAGGGTGCCTGCAGGTAACGTCACCGCGATTTCATGGCCCTGGCCTGCGTAGCGCATATAAGCGACGCGGATAGCCGTCAGTGTTACTTTGCCCGCCGCCGTGCGCACGACGTCCGTCGCCTGCTTCGTCATCTCATTGAGCAAGCGATTCGCGTGCGCGATATCAAGCTTCGCGATGAATTGGTACCAGCTGCGCACCGCCTGGAATGCGACGGGCGCCGTGAGAAAGCCCAGCGCCGAACCGACGCTGGCGCCGACGGGAATGACAACGCGCGTGACCCCCAACTTGTCCGCGAGCCGCGCCGCGTGCAAAGGTGCTGCGCCGCCGAACGCGATCACGGTGTAATTCTCGACTGTTTTGCCGAGCTCCATCGCGTGCACGCGCGCGGCATTCGCCATGTTCTCGGTGACGATTTCGGTGATGGCGAGCGCGCCGAGCGCGGTGTCGACTTTGAGCGGCTTCGCGATGTCGCGCATCACCGCGACTTCCGCGCGCGCCGTTTCGAGCGTGACCTTGCCGCCGGCAAAGCGCTGCGGATCGAGCAGGCCCATCGCGCAATCCGCGTCGGTCACCGTCGCGCGCTCGCCGCCGAGCGCATAGCACGCGGGCCCCGGCTCGGAGCCGGCACTGTCGGGGCCGACCTGCACGCGTTGCATATCGTCAATGCGCGCAATCGAGCCACCGCCCGCGCCGATCTCGACCATCTCGATGACGGGGATGCGGATCGGCAGCCCGCTGCCTTTGAGGAAGCGGTACATGCGGCCGAACTCGAAGCTGCGCGAAATCTCGGGCGC
>JBDSSV010000252.1:0-5033 GCA_039928535.1 Burkholderiales bacterium | reverse complement strand
GGGGTTCGCTGCGAGCCCCAGCTTCTTCACGACGATCTCGTCGAGGCCCTGCTCGTGAAGCCACATCGGGATGCGGTAGATCGTCTCGAGGTCCACCGCGGAAATCACCGCGTGCTCGGGCACGTTGGTGAAGAGCGCGATCTTGCGCCGCTCCGCATCCGGCAACGGCTGCTCGCAGCGGCACAGCAGCACGTCGGGCTGGATACCGATCTCACGCAGCTCCTTGACCGAGTGCTGGGTCGGCTTCGTCTTGATCTCGCCCGCGGATGCGATGTACGGCACTAAAGTGAGATGGATATAACAGACGTTTTCGCGGCCGAGCTCAATGCCCATCTGCCGTATCGCCTCAAGGAACGGCAGCGACTCGATGTCGCCCACCGTGCCGCCGATCTCGACGATCGCAACTTCGGCGTCGGCCGCACCGCGCCCGATGAAGTGCTTGATCTCGTCGGTAATATGGGGGATCACCTGCACGGTGCCGCCGAGATAATCGCCGCGGCGTTCCTTCTTGATGACGCTCTCGTAGATCTGGCCGGTCGTGAAGTTGTTGCGCTTGCCCATCTTGGCGCTGACGAAGCGCTCGTAATGGCCAAGATCAAGGTCGGTTTCGGCGCCGTCGTCGGTAACGAACACTTCGCCATGCTGGAAGGGACTCATAGTCCCCGGATCCACGTTGATGTAGGGATCCAGCTTCAGCATCGAGATTTTGAGGCCGCGTGTTTCGAGGATGGCGGCGAGGGAGGCGGCAGCGATACCTTTGCCCAGGGAGGAGACTACACCACCGGTCACAAAGATATATTTAGTCATTTCATGTCTGGTCCGTTTGCGCATTCTAGCGCAAACGACCTCCGGACTCAATGCAATTCGCGCGCTTGATGCCGGAATTCAGCGCGGTTTTCAGCGCTTCGCAGCCGCGTCCTTGACCTCGCGCGCAAGGTACAGCCACGTTTCGACTACGGTATCCGGATTGAGCGACAGGCTCTCGATGCCTTCCTCCATCAGCCATTTGGCGAGGTCGGGATGGTCCGACGGGCCCTGCCCGCAAATGCCGACATATTTGCCGGCCTTGCGGCACGCCTGTATCGCCAGATGCAACATGTGCTTGACCGCGGGATCGCGCTCGTCGAAGCCCTCGGCGATGATGCCGGAATCGCGGTCGAGCGCGAGCGTCATCTGCGTCATGTCGTTGGAGCCGATGGAGAAACCGTCGAAGTGCGCGAGGAACTCGTCCGCCAGGATCGCGTTCGACGGAATCTCGCACATCATGATGATGCGCAGGCCGTTCTCGCCGCGCTTGAGGCCGTTTTGCGCCAGCAGTTCGATGACCGTCTTCGCCTCGCCTACGGTGCGCACGAACGGCACCATGATCTCGACGTTGGTGAGGCCCATGTCGTTGCGCACTTTTTTCATGGCGCGGCACTCGAGCTCGAAGCAGTCGCGGAAACTGGCGGCGATGTAGCGCGACGCGCCGCGAAAGCCGAGCATCGGGTTTTCTTCGTGGGGCTCATATTTGGAGCCGCCGGTGAGGCTCGAGTACTCGTTCGACTTGAAATCCGACAGGCGCACGATCACCGGTTTGGGCCAGAAAGCCGCCCCCAATGTCGCGACACCTTCAACCAGCTTCTCCACATAAAACTCGACCGGATTGGCGTACCCCGCGGCGTGCTGTTCGACAGCCAGCTTCAGGTCGCCTGGCAGGTCCGGATACGCGAGCACTGCCTTGGGATGGACGCCTATCATGCGTGCGATGATGAATTCGAGCCGGGCAAGGCCGACGCCGTCATTGGGCAGGCGCTGGAATTCGAACGCGAGCTCGGGGTTGCCGACGTTCATCGTGATCTTGAGCGGCGCCTTAGGCATCTTTTCCAGCGAAAGGTCGATGATTTCGACTTCGAGTATGCCGCGGTAGACAAAGCCGGTATCGCCTTCCGCGCATGAAACGGTCACCGACTTGCCGTCTTTGAGCACGCGCGTCGCGTCGCCGCAGCCGACCACCGCCGGTATGCCGAGCTCGCGCGCGATGATTGCCGCGTGACAGGTGCGCCCGCCGCGGTTGGTGACGATCGCGGACGCGCGCTTCATCACCGGCTCCCAATCGGGGTCCGTCATATCGGTCACGAGCACATCGCCCGCCTGCACGCGGTCCATTTCCGCCGCGCTTTGCACCAGCTTGACCGGCCCCGATCCCACGCGCTGGCCGATCGCGCGTCCAGATGCCAGCACATCGGAGCGCTGTTTCAGGCGGTAGCGGCGCAGCGTGTCAACTTTCTCGCTAGCTTTGACCGTCTCTGGCCGCGCCTGCAGGATGTAGAGCTTGCCGTCATTGCCGTCGAGGCCCCACTCGATGTCCATCGCGCGCTTGTAATGCTTTTCGATGATCAGTGCATAGCGCGCGAGTTCTTCGACGTCGGTATCATTGATCGAAAAACGGCGGCGCTCTGCTTCCGGCACCGGATCGGTGCGCACCGATTTGCCGGCGGCACGCGCATCCGTAAATGTCATGCGCAGCGCTTTGGAACCGAGATTGCGCCGGATGATCGCCTGCTTGCCCTGCTGCAGCGCCGGCTTGTAGACGTAGAATTCGTCCGGGTTCACCTGCCCCTGCACCACGGTTTCGCCCAACCCGTAGGCCGAGGTTATGAAGACTACCTTGTCGAATCCCGATTCGGTGTCGAGCGTGAACATCACGCCGCTGGCGGCCAGATCGCTGCGCACCATGCGCTGTATGCCGGCCGACAGCGCGACATCGGCATGCACGAAATTCTTGTGCACGCGGTACGCAATGGCGCGATCGTTGTAAAGCGACGCGAACACGTGCTTGACCGCGTCCATCACGCTGGCGATGCCGTGAATATTGAGGAAAGTCTCCTGCTGGCCCGCAAAAGACGCATCGGGGAGATCTTCGGCCGTGGCCGAGGAGCGCACCGCGACGGAGAGGTCGCCGTTTGCACCCTGCTGCATGGCCTGATAGGCCTGCGTGATGTCTTTTTCAAGCTGCGCGGGAAACGGCTGCGCCGTGATCCAGCCGCGTATCGTCGCGCCGGCCGCGGCCAGCGCTTTGACATCATCCACGTCGAGCGTGACCAGCGCGTCTTCGATGCGCTTGGCGAGCCCCTCATGCGCGAGAAAATCCCGGTAGGCCTGCGCCGTGGTCGCGAAACCGCCCGGCACGCGCACGCCCGCACCCGCGAGCTGAGCGATCATTTCACCCAGGGACGCATTTTTTCCCCCGACGCGACCCACGTCCTGCATTCCCAGCTTCTCAAAACCGATGACGTATTGCCCTTCGCTCATTGAACACCTGTGTTTGTGCAAAGCACTAAAAACGGCTATTTTAGCGACTATACGTTCATTGAACATAGGCCGTTTGTCCCTGTTTGCCCCTTACCCTGATATAACAATGTCGCAAAAACGCTCGGCCTTCTTCATCTCGGACCGCACCGGAATCACCGCCGAGATGCTCGGCCACAGCCTGCTCACGCAGTTCGACATGGTGTCGTTCAACGAAGTCACGTTGCCGTTCGTCGACTCGGTCGAAAAAGCCGAAGCCACGGTCAGGCAGATCAACGATCAAGCCGCCACCGACGGCACGCGTCCACTGATATTCAGCACGCTCGTGAACCAGGACGTGTCGAGCGTGGTGGCGACCGCCAACGCGCTGTTTCTCGATTGCTTCGAGATTTTCATCCTGCCGATGGAAAAAGAACTCGGCGTGCTCGCGTCACATGCCGTCGGCCGCTCGCACAGCGCGAACGATTTCGTGAATTACCATCATCGCATGGAAGCGGTTAACTACTCCCTCAGTCATGACGACGGGGTGGCATCGCGCGATCTCGCGGAGGCTGACGTGATACTGGTCGGCGTCTCGCGGTGCGGCAAGACCCCGACCTGCCTGTACCTGGCGATGCAGTTCGGCATCCGCGCGGCCAACTATCCGCTGGTGCCGGAAGATTTCGCCACCATGCAGCTGCCCGGCCAGGTCAAAACACTGCGCAAGCGGCTATACGGACTTACGATCCAGCCTGAGCGGCTGGCGAAAATTCGCAACGAGCGCCGGCCCAACAGCACTTACTCCACGCTGTCGAATTGCGAGTACGAAATAAAGGAGGCCGAAGCGCTCATGCGCCAGGAAGGCATTCCGTATCTGGACGTGACCACTAAATCGGTGGAAGAGCTCGCGACAACCATATTGCATCAGGCGAAACTCGTCCGCCGCGTTTACTAGCCGCGCACGGTCACCCCTGTTGGCGCACACGCTCGAACAGGCAAACTGCCGCAGCGGCGGCAATGTTCAGCGACTCGGCCTTGCCCGGCATCGGAATAGCAACGGTCTCCTGCGCGGCCGCCATCAGTTCAGGCGCTAAACCGGCGCCTTCGTTGCCGAACAGGAACGCGATGTCACCCGTCAAGTCAGCGGCGAAAACGCTGCCCGGCGCTCGTTGTGAAGTCGCAATCACGCGGCCTTTGAAAGCACCCATCACCGCAGTCAAGTCACACTGCTCGTAAATCTTCAGCATGAAATGCGCGCCCATACCCGCGCGCAGCACGCGCGGCGACCAAGCGTGGACTGACGATTGTGAGAGGAAAACATGCTGCATTCCCGCCGCGGCCGCCGAGCGCAGTATGGAACCGAGGTTGCCCGGATCCTGAATATCCTCGAGCATCACGCACGCGCCGATTTTCGCCGGCAGCGCGGGTGGGCGCGGCGTTTCGATGGTCGCGAGAATGCCGGTAGACGTTGCGACCGTGGACAGTTGGCCGAACAACTGCTCGCTCAATAACAACGGCTCCATCGGCGCCACAGCTTCGATCAGTGCCAGGACTTCGCGGTTCTGCGCTCCGCCATCGCTGACAATGAGTTCCGACGGCGATCCCGCGTGCTCGAGGTACGCCGCAACGAGATGCACGCCGTCGAGAATGGACAGGCCGCGTTTCTTGCGCTCGCGCGATGATTGCGCGAGCTTAAGCAGGGACTTGAAGCGCGCGTTGTCGGCAGACGCAAGTCGTTTCATGCGGCGCAGGTCCGAAAACCC
>JBDSSV010000251.1:0-4984 GCA_039928535.1 Burkholderiales bacterium | reverse complement strand
TCGGGCAAGTCCACTTTGCTCGGATTGCTGGCGGGGCTCGATCTGCCGAGTGCGGGCAGCGTGAACATAGGCGGCACCGATCTTTCCGGACTCGACGAGGATGGTCGCGCCGCGTTGCGCGCGCAGTGGGTCGGGTTCGTCTTTCAGTCGTTTCAGTTGCTGCCGGCGTTGACCGCGCTCGAAAACGTCATGTTGCCACTCGAACTCGGCGGCATCGAGGGCGCCACCGCCAAAGCGCAGGCAATGCTTCAAAGAGTCGGGCTGGGCGCGCGCACGCGCCATTATCCCAGGCAGTTGTCCGGCGGCGAGCAGCAGCGCGTCGCTATCGCGCGCGCATTCGTGCGCGAACCGCGGCTGCTGTTTGCCGACGAGCCGACGGGCAATCTCGACTCGGCGACGGGCGCGCAGATCATCGACCTCATGTTCGACCTGAACCGGGAGCGCCAAACGACGCTCGTCCTTGTCACTCACGACGAAGCGATCTCGCGCCGCTGCAGCCGAGCGCTGCGGCTGGCGGCGGGCCGGCTGATCGACGGCGGCTAGCTCATGGCGATGCAGAAAGCGCCGCTGGCGTTGCGCATGTTGTGGCGTGACTGGCGGGCCGGCGAACTCACGCTGCTGGCCGCGGCCATCGTCATCGCGGTCGCCGGCTTGACCACCGTCAGTTTTTTCACCGATCGAGTGCAGCGCGCGCTGGTGCAGCAATCGAATCAGCTGCTCGGCGCCGACCTTAGTATCGTGTCGGACCGGCCGTTTGCGGACGCATTCGCTGTTGAGGCGCAGGCACGCGGCCTCGCCGTGACGCGCGCGCTGCGTTTCCCGAGCATGACGAGCCATGGCGACGAGAGCCTGCTCTCCGACATCAAAGTCGTCGCGCCGGGCTATCCATTGCGCGGGGAAATACGTCTTGCCGACGCGCTGTTCGGCGCGGAGCGCGTCACCCGCGACGTGCCCGCCGCGGGTACCGCATGGGTGGATGACCGTCTGCTCACGCGGCTCAACGTGAAAGTCGGCGACACGCTGGCAGTGGGCCAATTGCGTCTGCGCGTTGCCGCCATCGTGACGCAGGAGCCGGACAGCGCCATCGGCTTCATTAACAGCGCGCCGCGCGTGCTGATGAACGAGACCGATGCGGCGGCGACCGGCTTGCTGCAGGCGGGGAGCCGCGTGCGCTATCGTCTGTATATTGCGGGTGAAACCGCGGTGGTCGACGCCTACCGTGCCTGGGCGCAAAGCCGCATAGGTCCCGGTCAAAGCATCGAAGGCATACGCGATGCGCGCCCGGAGATACGTTCGGCGCTCGAAAAGGCCGAACGCTTTCTCGGCCTCGCGGCGCTCGTCAGCGTCGTTTTGTCGGCGGTGGCGATTGCGCTCGCCGCGCGGCGTTTCGTGCGCCGCCATCTCGATGGTTGCGCGGTGATGCGGTGCATGGGCGCGCGGCAGTCAGCCATCATCCGGCTCTATGTGCTGCATTTCACGGTGCTGGGGCTGGTGGCGGGCGCGTTGGGATGCGTAATCGGCTACATTGCCCAGTTTGCGCTGGCGGCATGGCTGGGCAGTTTCCTCGCGGTCGCGTTGCCGTGGCCCGGCGCGGCGCCCGCCGGTTACGGGCTGGCGGCGGGAGTGCTGCTGTTGCTGGGCTTTGCATTGCCGCCGCTCGTCAGCCTTGCGCAGGTATCGACGCTGCGCGTGCTGCGTCGCGACCTCGGGTTGCCGCGCGGCTGGGGCGCGGCCGGTTACGTGCTGGGGCTCGCAGTCATTTGCAGCCTGGTCCTGTGGAAAGCGCAGGATCTGCGGCTGGGCGCATATGTAGTCGGCGGTTTCGTGGCCGCAGCCGCCGTGTCGGCCGGCGTGGTGCTCGGACTGTTGCGCTTGCTGTCGGGATTGCGCGCGGGCGGCGGCGTCAGTTTCCGCTACGGGTTGGCCAATCTGCGGCGCCATGCGCTGGGCAACACGCTGCAGGTCGTCGCGCTCGCGCTGGGCATGATGGCGTTGCTCACGTTGACGCTGATACGCGGCGATCTCTTGCACAGCTGGCAGGCGAACCTCAAGCCGGATGCGCCTAACCGTTTTGTCGTCAGCGTGCAGCCGGAGCAGGTGGCGCCACTGAAAGCTTTTTTTTCCGCGCATGGCATCGCGCAGCCGGCGATATTTCCGATGGTGCGCGGCCGACTCACTGCCATCAATGGCCGCGCCGTCAGTTCGGACGACTACGCCGAAGAGCGCGCCAAGCGCCTGGTCGATCGTGAATTCAATCTGTCGTGGGCCGAGCACATGCAGCCGGGCAATCGCATCCTAGCCGGCAAGTGGTGGGAAGATGCGGCGACGCGTCCGGAGCAGTTGTCGGTCGAGGAGGGCATAGCCGCTGTGCTGGGTCTTAAGCTCGGCGACCGCTTGACCTACGACGTGGCCGGCAGCAGTTTCGAAGGCACGATCACGAGCATGCGCAAGGTCGAGTGGGAATCATTCCGCGCGAATTTTTTCGTAATCGCACCGCCGCAGTTGCTGGAAAAATTTCCGGCCTCCTATATGACCAGCCTGTTCGTGCCGGCGGGGCAGACCGCCGTGCTCAACGAACTCGTGCGGGATTTTCCCAATCTGATCGTCATCGACGTCGCGCAAATCATGGCGCAGGTGCAGAAAATGATGGACCAGGTCGCCAGCGCCGTGCAATTCGTATTCCTGTTCACGCTGGCGGCGGGTTTGATCGTGCTTTACGCGGCGATCGCGAGCACACGCGACGAGCGCGAGCATGAGACAGCAGTGATGCGCGCGCTGGGCGCGAGCCGGCGGCAAATCGCGGCGGTGCAGTTTGCGGAGTTCGCTTTAATTGGAACGCTGGCCGGCCTGCTCGCCGCGGCCGGCGCGAGCGCGCTGGGCTACGTCCTCGCGCACAAAGTCCTGAACGTGCCGTATGCCGGCAATGGGTGGATATGGCTTGTCGGCATCTGCGCCGGCGGCGCGGGCATCGCGGCTGCCGGCATGCTCGGCACGTGGCGCGTGCTGGCAACTTCGCCGCTGCGGGTCCTGAACGACGCGTGAGGCCGCAGCCCGGGTGTAAAATGCGCAATTCTCACCGGGAAGCCGCATGCTCGAACTGGCGCTGGCGTTAATCGTAATCGCGATCGCGTTGATCGCGTGGCTGGCGATGCGCACGCTCACGTTGCAACGCCGCTTCGACGAACTGCCGCTGGTGATGGGGCAGGGCCAGGACGAGCGCCATCGCGCCATGCTGCTTGACCTGCACGACGGCCTGACGAAGCAGGGCGATCGACTGACAGTGGCGCTCGCTGACAACTCGGAGCGTCTGCGCGGCTCGACGGCCGAAGAGCTCAAGCAGACGCGCGATACGCTGCATGCGCTGCAGCTCGCGCTGGCGCACAACCTCGGTGAAAGCCGCGAAGCGATGGTCGCCAAGCTCGGCGAGACAACGCAGGCATTGACCGGCAAGATCGACGAGCGTCTTGAGCAGATCACCGGCAAGGTGAATGAGCGTCTCGACGAAGGCTTCAAGAAGACCAACGAGACCTTCACCAATGTCATGACGCGGCTGGCGACCATCGATGAGGCGCAGAAGAAAATCGAGACCCTGACCGGCAGCGTCGTGAGCCTGCAGGAGCTGCTCGGCGACAAGCGCGCGCGCGGCGCGTTCGGCGAGGTGCAGCTCGAGGCGATCGTGCGCAACGCGCTGCCCGAAACCGCTTTCGAGTTCCAATATACTTTTTCGCGCGGCGTGCGCGCCGACTGCGTATTGAAACTGCCGGCGCCGACCGGCATCGTCGCGATCGATTCCAAGTTTCCGCTCGAGAATTTCGAGCGCATGTTTGTCGAGGGCGCCGAGCGTATTTCCGCGGCCGCGTTCAAGTCCGACCTGCGCAAGCACATCGACGATATCGCCAATAAATACATCATCGCCGGTGAAACCGCCGACGGCGCGGTCATGTTTTTGCCGGCGGAGGCCGTATTCGCCGAGATCCACGCGCGCCATCGCGATATCGTCGACTACGCCCAACACCGGTGCGTCTGGATTACCTCGCCGACCACGTTGATGGCGGTGCTCACTACCGCGCAGTCCGTCATCCGCAGCGTCGAAACGCGCAAGCAGATCCATATCATCAAGGATGAGCTGAACAAGCTCGGCGCCGATTTCGGCCGTTTCCAGTCGCGCATGGACAATCTTGCGCGCCACATCGAGCAGGCCAAGAACGACGTCGACGAAGTGCACGTGAGCAGTCGCAAGATCAGCGAGCGCTTCGCGCGCATCGAGCGCGTGGAGCTGGAAGCGCCCGAGCCGCCCAAGTTGCGAGCGGTGGACAGCGCAGCCGAGAAATAGCGGTTCAGGTGTTTGGGCGTATCCGGCGCTGGCGGCGCCAACGTATCATCGAGCGCTCCGCGTTGAATGCGGCGCTTTGGCGCGATACGCTGGACTGCTTGCCGTTCCTCGGCGGGTTGACGGCGGACGAGCGCGCGCGGCTGCGCGAGACGGTGATTCTGTTTCTGCATCAGAAATCAGTCCGCGGCGCGGCGGGTCTTCATCTCGACGACGCGATGCGCGTTTTCATCGCGGCGCAGGCCTGTATCCTCATACTCAATCTGGACGTCGACTACTATCGCGGCTGGGTGGAAATCATCGTATATCCGGACGAGTTCGTGCCGACCATCGAATACACGGACGAGGACGGTGTAGTGCATGTCGAGCGGGAGGCGCGGGCGGGCGAGGCCTGGCTGCAGGGGCCCGTCATCCTGTCGTGGGCGGACGTTGCGCCGGCGGCAGACGGCGTCAATGTCGTCATCCATGAATTTGCGCACAAGCTCGACATGCTGAACGGCGATGCCAACGGCCATCCGCCGCTCCACGGGGACATGCGCCGCGCCGACTGGACGGCCGCGTTTACCGCCGCTTATGCGGATTTTTGCCGCCGCGTCGACGCCGACGAAGCGATCGCCATCGATCCGTATGCGGCAGAAAGCCCGGCCGAGTTTT
>JBDSSV010000250.1:0-4657 GCA_039928535.1 Burkholderiales bacterium | reverse complement strand
GGGGCTGGTAATGCGTTGGCGGGACGCTGCGGCGTCCCGTCATCATTCCACTGAATCATTGGTGTCCGATGGCGGATATGAAGGCGACACGCCAGCGTGTAAGCTTAGGCATCCTCAATCGACCAATCACCACAAGCCTGATCGCTGGCACAACTGAAGGAGAACACTTATGAACGTTACTCTGCGTCGAATTTCTCGCACGTTGCTCGCCGCCTCATCCTTGGCGCTCGTGTTTCATGGTTACTCCCGCGCCGAAGGCGAGAGCAAACCGCTGCCTAAACCGGCCATGGATGCGTCGCTGGCGAAAGCTGCCGGGCAGCAGACCGCGGTATTTGCGGGCGGTTGCTTCTGGGGCGTGGAAGCAGTGTTCAAGCATGTCAATGGAGTGATCTCGTCCACGTCCGGTTATGCGGGCGGCAACGCGGATACTGCGGATTACGACAAAGTCAGCACCGGCAAGACCGGTCACGCCGAAGCGGTGAAAGTCGTGTACGATCCGGCCAGGGTTTCCTACGGCACTTTGCTGAAGGTATTGTTCTCCGCCGCGCATGATCCCACCCAACTCAACCGTCAGGGTCCTGACAGGGGCACGCAATATCGTTCGGCTATTTTCTCCACAACCGACGAGCAGCAGAAGATTGCGCAGGCCTACGTGAGCCAGTTGCAGGCCGCGAACGTTTACTCCCAACCTATCGTGACCCAGATCGCACCGCTGAAGGCTTTCTACCAGGCCGAGGACTATCACCTGAATTATCTGGCGCGCAATCCGACCCAGCCTTACATCGTAAACAACGATCTGCCAAAGCTATCCGCGTTGAAGAAAGAGTTTCCCGATCTATATCGCGGTAACTGAGATTTTCCGCTCGAGTTGCGCCGGGGTGACGACCGCCACCACTGCTTATGCGGTCGCCAGTCTTTATCCCGCAGACCGTTTGCGGCATGCGTGAAAAAAGCTTGTCGAGGGTGCCCGGAACAGTCGCTCACGCAATATTCCTTTGACCGCAAACGATGCTGGAGAATATCTGGCCGCTGCGGAGAAGGTGAAATTGGCTCATTGTCCTACAGACGGGACTTGAAGCTTTTATTGCCGAATTAAGGGGATATGTACGATATCGCACATACAATCGGCGCCTGGCCGTAGCAAAGTCCAGCACGGCACCGACAAGAGTGTCCGGATGAATGGAGGAATTCCCATTTGGAAATCCCATGGACATGATCGTAAAGCCGGATGCGAACGCGAAATCTGACCGAATGGCGCAGATTGCCCGGTCGTTCAGCCCCAGCGCCCCGAGTGACCGCCGGGCGTTTGCCGGACGCACGGCCCAGATCACCGACGTGATCAACGCGTGCATGCAACGCGGTCAGCACGTCGTCATATTCGGCGAGCGCGGCGCCGGGAAGACGTCTATCGCGAACGCATTGGTTTACCTGCTCGGATCGCGATTTGTAACACCGGCCTGCGGATCGATCAACTGCGATCAGACGACGACCTTCGCGTCATTGTGGAAAGCGATCTTCTCGGAAATTGGCTTATCCAAGTCCGGGTCCCCGGTGGGAGCCAATGGAGCGAATCTCGAAGGCACGCTCGCGCAGTTCCTCCCCGAGAACGTGACGCCCGACGCAGTCAGGGCGATCCTGCAGATGCGGGACAGGCTCCTGATCGTCATCGACGAAATCGACCGCATCAAGGACAAGACCACGACCACGCTTCTCGCCGACACGATCAAAAGCCTGTCGGATCACGGCATGGACGCCACGCTCGTGCTCGTCGGCGTCGCCGAATCGGTCGATACATTGATTGCCGAGCACGAATCGGTGCAGCGCGCGCTGATCCAGGTGCAGATACCGAGAATGTCCGACGAGGAGCTCGGTGAAATCATCCGCCACGGCCTGCAGACGGCCGGCATCACGATCGAGCCGGGCGCCAGGCAACGCATTATCAAGCTGTCGCAAGGCCTTCCGCACTATACGCATTTGCTTGCCATGCATTCTGCGCAGTCCGCCGTCGCCGCGGATCGGCTCCACATTATCGTCGAGGACACCCATCGGGCCCTCGAAAAGGTGCTCAAGCATGCGCAGCAGAGTATCGGACACGACTATCACCGCGCCACCGCGAGCTCAAAGCAGACCCGTTATCCGCAGGTGTTGCTTGCCGGGGCGTTGGCGGAGACCGACCAGTACGGTTACTTCACCGCCGGCGACGTCACGACACCGATGAGCGTAATCGTGGGCAAGCCATGCGAGACCATCGTATTCGCGCAGCATTTGAATGCCCTGTGCGAAGACCGGCGCGGCGCCGCATTGCAAAGAATCGGCGCCCCTCGCGCATACAAATACAAATTCAAGAATGCCATCATGCGGCCCTACGTGATCATGCAGGGCCTGGAAAGCGGGCTGATTTCTGAAGAGCAGATGACGCAGCTCGCAACTTGAGTGATTTCAATTCACTTTAAAATTTTTCGGAGCCACGTTTTCAGCGTCCCGTCAGTGGGTCGGTCCGCCCTTGAGCATCGTGCGGAATAGCAGGCGCTTTTCGTTTTCCGCGTAATCCGCGGTTGCCGCGTGCAGCAGGGCGCGGTCGTCCCAGATGACAAAGTCACCCGTGCACCATTGGTGGTGATACTGCAGGGCGGGGTTCTGCGTGCTGTGATCGTAGAGCCGGCGCAGCAGTGCTTCGCTGGCGGCGGGCTCCATTCCTTCCACATAATCTGTCATCGTCTCGTGCACGTAGAGCGCCTTGGCTCCGGTCTCTTCATGCGTGCGCACGACCGGGTGCGGGACCGGCGGCGTATTTTTCATCTGCTCGTCGGTCAGCGACGGCACTTTGCGGCCCGGACGCTTCTTGCCGTAGTAATGAATGGCCGTCTTCTTGTCGATTTGCGCTCTTGTATCGGCGTCCAGCTTTTCGTAGGCCAGTTTCATGTTGACGAAACGCGTGTCGCCGCCGCGGCCCGGGATTTCCACCGCGTAAAGTATGGTCGCCTTCGGCGGCTCCGCGATGAAGCTTTCGTCGGTGTGAAACATGGTGCCGCGGATGATGCGCTTGCCGTCCTTGACGTCGCGGTCTTCGCTCGAAACGACACCGGCTTCGGGGTGCTTGTCCGAGCGGTACGATTCCATGTGTTGCATCCTGGGCTCGCCGAAATGGCGCGACGCATCCAGAAATACGCCGACGTCGGCGAAGCGCTGGTCGCGCACGCAGAGCAGCAAATGATTTAGAAACGCCTGATAGAGCTCGGCGCGGTCGCTCGCGCTCAGCGGTTTTCTGAGGTCGACGCCCGTGACTTCGGCACCCATCACATTGCTCAAAGGGGTGATTTTCATGACTTACTCCATTTTGACGCCGGCATCGTGCGTAACTTTCTGCCATTTCACGAGGTCCTGTTTGAGAAAGACGGCAAACTGCTCGGGGTTTGTGCTTACCGGTTCGGCGCCCAATGCTGCCCACTGATCCTTGATCGCAGGAAGCGCGACGATGCGCGCAACTTCCACGTGCAGCTTGTCGATCACCGGCTGCGGTGTGTTCGCCGGCGCCAGCAGTCCGTACCAGAGCGAAATTTCATAGTTGGGAATCGCGGCTTCTGCAATCGTTGGTAACTCAGGCGCGGCGGCGGTTCGCTTCGCGCCCGTCGTGGCAAGCGCGCGCAGCCTGCCGGCGCGAGCCAGCGGCAAGGCGATCGGCGATCCCGGAAACATGAGCGCGAGCTGTCCGCTCACGAGATCCGTCACCGCGCCGGTGATGCCCTTGTACGGAATATGCATGAGCTTTATGCCAGCCAGTGTGTTGAGCAGTTCGCCCGCCAGATGCGGCGCGCTGCCGGTGCCCGGCGAGCCGAACAACAGATCGCGCGGGTGCGCCTTGGCGAGCGCGATCAGCTCCTTGACCGATTTTGCCGTAACGCTCGGATGCACGACCAGGATCAAGGGGGAGGTGGCGAACAGGCTGATCGGCGCGAAATCCTTCAGCGGATCGAAGCCTAGATTTTGATAGACGCTGGGATTGATCGTCAGGTTGTTTACCGTCATCAGCAGCGTGTAACCGTCCGGTGGCGACTTGACCACCGCGGCCATGCCGATGTTCGTATTGGCGCCGGGCCGGTTGTCGATTACGACTTGCTGTCCCCAGCTCTCCGTGATGCGCTGGCTGATCGTCCGCGCCAGCACGTCCGTGGGCCCGCCGGCCGCGAGAGGCACGATGATGCGGATCGGTTTGACCGGGTAGTTCTGTGCGACAACATCTGCGGCGCTAGCCGCAAAAAGCGCGGCCGCGACGCCTAAGAAAAGCTGTTCTTCACAATATCGCAGCATTACGCACCTCACGATTTTGTTTTTGCTGCCCGACTTCGATTATACGGCGCGGCGGGCCGCCTGTTATTGCCTGATCCGCGCCAGCGTTGCCGCGGCAACGAGCGGCAGTACTGAATCCGGGAACGGTGACACGCTGCTCACGTTGATCTCGCATAGCACGTAAGTATCTGCGCCCGATTTGTTCTTCGGCCCGAGCATGAAATCGCAGTCCCACAAGATCGGCAGTTCGGTGGTCTGGATGTACAGCAGCCGCTGCAGCGCCGGTACCCATTCCTGTTCCAACTGATGTTTGAGCGCCTGAAATTCCGGCAGAGTCGGCGGGTGATACACCCGCCTGGTGGGTGGGGGC
>JBDSSV010000249.1:0-2604 GCA_039928535.1 Burkholderiales bacterium | reverse complement strand
GCCGCGTTGGTGAGGCGTTCGCCGGTGATGATGACATTCTGCGACAGCAACAGCGGCTCGACGACCTTGCCATGGCGGTCGACGAACAGCTCGGTGCCGAACGGCACGTTGCCTTTTTGCGCGTCGGCAATTTTCTGCGGATCGTAATCGCGTCCGGCCGGATCGCTGGCGTGCGCCTCGACCAGCCGCAACTCGAGGCTGGCCGTGCGGCCGAGCAACTCCTTGGCGCGCGCCGTATCCTGCACGCCCGGCAGCTGCACGACGATGCGGTCGGCGCCCTGCTGCTGGATGATGGGCTCGGCGACGCCCAGCTCGTTGACGCGGTTGCGCAGCGTCGCGATGTTCTGCTGCAGCGCCAGATCCTGGGTACGCTTCAGTTCCTCGGGTTTAAGCGTCGCCGCGAGGCGAAATTCGCCGCCCTGCTCCTGCTCGTTCAACGCCAGTTCCGGGCTGGTCGACTCGATTTCCTTGCGCGCCTTGTCGCGCGCGGCCGCATCGCGGAACTTGATCTGCAACACCTGACCTTCGCGCACGATGCCGCTGTATGCGATGCGCTTGTCGCGCAGCAGACCGCGTATGCTGCTGCCGGCGCCGTCGAGTTTCTTGGTCAGCGCGGACGGCATGTCGACCTGCAGCAGGAAGTGCACGCCGCCGCGCAAATCGAGGCCCAGGTACATCGGCAATGCGCCGATCGCTGTCAGCGCGCGCGGGCTGCGCGAAACGAGATTCAGGGCGACGACGAAATCCTCGCCAAGCTCTTTTTGCACCACGCCTTGCGCCTTATATTGCGTGTCGGTATCGGCAAATCGCACCTTGAGACTCGTCGCGTCAAGAGACATTCCGTCGTTTGCAATGCCCGCGGACGTAAGCGCGGTTTCGACGCGCTTCTGCAGGTCGCTGTCGACTTTCTGCGTGGATTTTGCGGCGGACACCTGGATCGCCGGTACTTCACCGAAAAAATTCGGCAGCGTATAGACGATGCCAATCAGCAGCGCAAAGCCGACCAGCAGGTTGATCCAGAGCGGGTAGCGGTTCATGGCTGCGCCGTGAGGAGTGAGGAGTGAGGGGTGTGGAGTGAAACCGCGCGGCGAATTGCCGCGCCCGCCTCCCGCCTCCCGCCTATCGCCTCCCGCATTATTCCGCGCCCTTGACCGTGCCTTTGGGCAGCACGAGCTGCACGGCGGGACGCTGCACGCGGATTTCGATCTTGTCGGCGATTTCGATCGTCACATAGTTGTCGGCGACTTTCGTCACTTTGCCGAGCACGCCGCCGGCGGCGATCACTTCATCGCCTTTCTGCAGCGCCTCGACCATCGCCTTGTGCTCTTTCGCGCGCTTCATCTGCGGGCGGATCATGACGAAATACAATACGACGAACATCAGGATGATGGGCAGCATCGACATGAGGTCGCCGCCGCCCGGGGTCGCGGATTGCGCCCACGCTTCATTGATAAACACGGTATTCGCTCCTCAAGGGCGGCGCTGGGTCCGCCGCGACCGGTAAAAAGGTGCGTATTCTAGCATGATGTAATGCGTAATTGCCTGAATTCGCCTATGAAATCAGCGAGCCTGCCGGCGCTGATCGCCGTGCGCAGCCCCTGCATCAACTCAAAGTAGTAATGCAAGTTGTGCCAGGTGTTGAGCCGCGCGCCAAGGATCTCGTTCACTTTCTGCAGATGATGCAGGTAGGCACGCGTGAAATTGCGGCAGGTGTAGCAGGCGCATGCCGCATCGAGCGCGCGCACGTCGTCACGGTACTGCGCGTTGCGGAGCTTGATTGTGCCCGTACGCGTGTAGATCCATCCGTTGCGCGCGTTGCGCGTCGGCAGCACACAGTCGAACAGGTCGATTCCCGCAGCGACCGCCGCGACGATGTCTTCGGGCGTGCCCACACCCATCAGGTAGCGCGGTTTCTCCGCGGGCAGCCGCGGCGCGGTATGCGCGAGAATGCGCTGCATGTCATCCTTCGGCTCGCCGACTGACAGGCCGCCGATCGCGTAGCCGTCAAACCCGATCCCGGTCAGGCCGGCGAGCGAGCGGTCGCGCAAGTTTTCGTGCATGCCGCCCTGCACGATGCCGAACAGAGCATTGGCATTGCCTTCGTGCGCGCGCCTCGAGCGCTCCGCCCAGCGTAACGACAGTTCCATCGATACACCTGCCTGCGCCATGTCGGCGGGATAAGGCGTGCACTCGTCGAACACCATGACGATGTCGCTGTTCAGCACGCGCTGTATGCGCATAGACTCTTCCGGCGTCAGAAAACACGCGTCGCCATTGACCGGCGATTGAAACTTGACGCCCTCCTCGCTGATTTTGCGCATCGCACCCAGGCTGAACACCTGAAAGCCGCCCGAGTCGGTGAGGATGGGGCCAGGCCAGCCCATGAAACGGTGCAGCCCGCCGTGTGCGGCGATCACTTCAAGCCCCGGCCGCAGCCACAGGTGAAACGTATTGCCGAGCACCATATGGGCGCCGATCTCCTGCAATTCCGCCGGACTCATCGCCTTGACCGTGCCATAAGTGCCGACCGGCATGAATGCCGGCGTCTGGACGCTGCCGTGGGCGAGCTCGAGCGTGCCGCGGCGGGCGGCGCCATCCCTCGCA
>JBDSSV010000248.1:0-6939 GCA_039928535.1 Burkholderiales bacterium | reverse complement strand
CTTCTTCGACAACACGTGCGTCATCGCCGCCGTCAGCGTCGTCTTGCCGTGGTCAACGTGACCGATCGTCCCTACGTTCACGTGCGGCTTCGTGCGCTCAAATTTGCCTTTTGCCATATCGGTTCCTCGTCGTCCTCTTTGCTTACTCTATCTGGTGCCCATGGCGTGGATTGAACACGCGACCTCTCCCTTACCAAGGGAGTGCTCTACCACTGAGCTACATGGGCAAAACCGGTCCCTTGCTACCCTGCTGTACCTTGGTCCCACATTCCTGCACCGACGCCAACCAAAAAATGCGCATCCGCCATTTTTCGCTTGGAGCGGGTGAAGGGAATCGAACCCTCGTCGTAAGCTTGGAAGGCTTCTGCTCTACCATTGAGCTACACCCGCAACTCTGATGGAACTCGACGCTTCCAGTGCCCCGTTTGTGACTGGTGGAGGGGGAAGGATTCGAACCTTCGAAGGCAGAGCCGTCAGATTTACAGTCTGATCCCTTTGACCGCTCGGGAACCCCTCCGAACGAAACCGAACATTATGGCGATTTCCTCCATTTGTGTCAAACAGTTGACGCCATAATTTGCACTGCGCGCCGAGCGCATGCGGGACCGGTTCGAATTGGATACCATAGCGTCCAAAGTCCCGCCTCAAATGCCGCCCTCCTTCTCCGTCCTGCGCACTGCTCTTAACCCGCGCTCCATCGCCGTCATCGGCGCTTCTGAAAACACCCAGAAATTTGGGGGGCGTGTCATGAAATTCATCGTAAAACATGGGTTTAGCGGCGGCATTGTGCCCATTAATCCGACCGCGACGACAATATTGGGGTGCTGCGCCTACGCTGACATCACAGACGCCCCCGGGCCGATCGATGTCGCGTTGCTGGCGGTGCCCGCACCGCAGATCGCCGCCGCGGTGACAGCCTGCGGCAAAGCGGGAGTCGTAGCCTGCATTGTGCTCACCGCGGACTTCGCGGAAGTGGGCGCAGACGGCGCCGCACGCCAGGCCGAGCTCGTGACCCTTGCGCGCCAGATGAACATGCGCTTGATCGGGCCTAACTGTCTCGGCTTCATCAACCCAGCGCTCAGGTTAGCGCTTACTTCGTCCGTAGCCCTTGCGACTGAACCCATGCCGGCAGGTCCGATAGGGCTGGTCAGCCAAAGCGGATCGCTGATGGCATCCTTGATTTCGCATGCGCAGGATCTTGGCACCGGCTTCAGCGTCGCCGCTTCAGTCGGCAACCAAGCCGATCTCGAAATCTGTGATTTCATCGAATATTTTCTCGACGATCCGGCGACGCGCGCGATCTGCGCCTATATAGAAGGCCTCAAGGACGGCCCGCGTTTTCTCGCGCTCGCGGCGCGCTGCCGCGCTGCGCGCAAGCCCTTGCTGGTGGTGAAGGCCGGCAGCAGCGAGGCCGGGGCGCAAATTACGCGGTCACATACAGCGAGCCTGGCCGGCTCCGATGCGGCGTGGGTTACTGCATGCCGGGAATGTGCGGTCGTACTGCTCGACGATCCGGAAGCCCTCATCCATTGCGCGGACTTTCTCGTGCGCTTCGGCGCGCCGAGCGGCGACGGCGTCGCGGCGCTCTCGCCGTCCGGAGGAACTATCGCCGTGACGGCCGACCGTATTGCCGCAGTCGGTCTGCGCCTCGCACAACTTGGCGCGTCGACGCAACACGCGCTGCACGATATCGTCCCGCCGACGCGGCCGGTGAACCCGCTCGATGTCGGCGGACTCGCGCGCGATCAAAGTCTCGCCAGCGCGCGCACCTGCTATGAGCTGCTCGCCGATGATCCGGATACCGCGGCCGTTTTGATAGTCGTCGCTACGACACCGCAACTCGATGAGAAAGTCAGTCTATGGGGCCAGCTCGCGCTTGCGCGGGCCAAGCCCACTGCAATTTTGTTTACGCCCGGCGCACTCGTCGATGGCGCCCGCGCAGCGTTGCGCGAACTCCGCTGCCCATATACCAACCGCATGGACGACGCGCTGCGCGTGCTGAAAGCAGCGATCGAATACGGCAGAGCCCTGGACGCGCCGACGACCGCAGCAATGCGCCCATCCACCTTCGGCAATGTCACCGCATTCTACGCACCCGCGACCGCGCTTACGGAATACGAAACGAAAAAACTTCTCGAGATCGCCGGCATCCCGGCAACCCGCGACACCATCGTGCACAGCGCAGCCGGCGCTGTCGATGCCGCGCGCACTATCGGCTACCCCGTGGTTCTGAAGTTGAGCTCACGCACGCTCACGCACAAAAGCGACGTCGGCGGCGTCCAGCTCGATCTGCGCCACGACGACGCGGTACGCGGCGCATGGCAGAACATCGCGGACAGAGTTACCGCCATCGAACCAGCCGCCACGCTCGACTGCGTTGTGCAGCCGATGGTCGCCGGCGGCATTGAATTGATCGTCGGCACGCGCTGCGACGCGCAGTTCGGCGCTCTGGTGATGGTCGGCGCGGGCGGCGTGTGGGCCGAAACCCTGCGCGACACGCAATGCGCGCTTGCGCCATTGACTCAGCAACGCGCGCTCGAGCTGATACAGGGGCTGCGCGTCTGGCCCCTGCTCACCGGCGCGCGCGGACAGCCGCCAGCCGACGTTAATAAACTGGCCGATGCCATCGTGCACGTCAGCTGGCTCGCCGCCACCCTCGGGCCGCGTCTGGTTGAGCTCGACATCAATCCTTTGCTGGTAAAACCTGCGGGCCAAGGCGTCATTGCAATCGATGCCCGCGCCACCTTACTGCCGCCGCAAGGCAACACCCCGAAAGCCAGCACATGAGCGCAAACGCCATCACCTACGAAGTCGTCGAAAACATCGCCGTCATCACCCTCAACCGCCCCGACAAGCGCAACGCGCTGAACAACGATATGACCAAAGGGCTCACGGCCGCCTGGGAACGTTTCAACGCGAGCGACGAGCGCGTGGCCATTTTGACTTGCGCCGGCGATGACTTCTGCGTCGGCGTCGACGTCAAGGCGCCGGCGGAAGATTTTCCGGCGTGCGTGCCCAACGTTGGCGTGAGCCTGACCAAGCCTCTGATCGCGGCAGTCGCCGGCTGGACCGTCGGCGGCGCGGTCGTGATGGTGCAAATGGCCGATTTGTGCGTCGCCGCCGATACGACGAAATTCACTTTTCCGGAGGCCAAAGTCGGCTTCACCGGCGCGCTGGTGGCGGGCCTTGCCGCGCGCATACCGCACAAAGTGGCGATGGAACTCATGCTGCTGGGTGAAGTGGTCAGTGCCGAGCGCGCATATCAGGTTGGTCTCGTAAACAAAGTCGTGCCGCGCGACCATGTGCTGGAAACCGCGATGGCTTACGCGCGCCGCCTTGCCGCCAACGCGCCCATGGTGCTTGCGCTGCTGAAAGAGTTCGTCAGCGAGGTACTGCCGCGCGGACCGTCCGAGCATGTCGCGCGCGGCCGGCTCGCGATTGCGCGCGTGCGCCAGAGTGAAGATGCGAAAGAAGGCGTGGCCAGCTTCAGAGCCAAGCGCAAGCCGCAGTTCAAAGGTAAATAAAGTTGGCCGCCGCTTACGACCCGCTTCTTGCTGCGACACCCGGCACGGGCCTCAGTCATGTGCGCTCGTATTGGGCCGCCACCGCCGGGCAATTGCCGCCGGACGACGGCCCCGCACCACCCCAAATCGAAACCGAGGTCGCGATCATAGGCGGCGGCTATACCGGGTTGTCGTGCGCTTATCAGCTTGCACGCGACTACGGTGTGCATGCCGTAGTGCTCGAAGCCAATCGCGCGGCGTGGGGCTGCAGCGGGCGCAACGGCGGTTTTGCGCGCATGGCGCTGGGCCGCGTCGGCGCGGTGAAGATGATCGATGAATGGGGACTGCCGACGGCAAAGCGTGCGTTCGGCTTGATGCGAGCGTCACTCGACCACGTGCGTACGCTGATCGGCAATGGCCAAATCCAGTGTGATGCGAGCGCAGACGGGCATCTCAAAATCGCCCATCGCGCCGGCCGCGCGGCTGAATTAAAGCGCGAAGCGCAAACACTGCAGCGCGAGTTCGATTATGCGGCCGAGTTCATCGACGCAGAAACTCTGCGCAGCGAGCACATCGGCGGCGCGCAATCGTACGGCGCGCTGCGCATCCCCGACGCCCTCGCGGTACATCCGATGAAACTCGCCTCAGGCGTGCTTGCTATGGCGCGCGGAGCGGGGGCAAAGGTGCACACGGCGAGCCCCGTCACTGAACTGGAAAAGCGCGGCGCCCAGCACGTGCTGACGACCCCCTACGGAACCGTACGCGCCAAATCGGTAGTCATCGCCACCAACGGCTACACTCCGCAGCAGCTGCATCCCGCAGTGCGCGCGACACTGCTGCCCGTACTTTCCCACATCATCGTCACGCGCCCTTTGACGACAGGCGAAATCAGCGCGGCCAACTTTATCACCCGGCACGTTCTGACCGACTCACGCAAACTGCTTTACTACTGGCGTCGCCTGCCCGACGACCGCATCATGTTCGGCGGGCGCGGCTTGATTGCCGACAGCGCGCGACGAAACGCGCAGCAGCGCGAATTTTTACTGACGGAGTTGAAAGCGAAATATCCCGGGTTGGAAAACGTGACGGTAGACTATGACTGGCACGGCTGGGTGTGCCTTACGCGCGATTTTATGCCGCATGTCCATCACGCCGCGGACGACAGGACCGTTCACTATGCGCTCGGTTACCAAGGCAGCGGCGTTTCGTTGAGCCTGTACGCGGGCAAGCTGCTCGCACAGCAGATCGCGGGCGAGCCGGCCGAAGCGCTGCCTCATTTCAACTCGCCGCTGCCGCGTTATCCGCTCCACAGTCTGGTTCGCATTCCGCAACGCCTGATGTATCTTTGGTATAGACACCTCGATAATTCGGACTGAATCCCATGAAAATTAGCCTCTTCCTCGCCGCGCTCGCATTTGCCACGGCACCCCATGCGCAGGATTATCCCGCCAAACCGATCCGCATGATCGTGCCTTTTTCCCCTGGCGGCCCGGTCGACATCGTCGCCCGCCTGACGGCGCAAAAAATGGCCGACGAATTCTCGCAGCAGATCGTCGTCGACAATCGCGCGGGCGGCGGCGGCAATATCGCGCTCGAGATCGTCGCCAAATCCGTGCCCGACGGCTATACCCTGCTGATGGGCGCCAACGGCACCAACGCGATCAATCCCAGCCTTTACCCGAAACTTCCGGTCGATCCGGTCAGGGATCTGGTGCCGATCGGCATGGTGGCCGCGAGCCCCATGATATTGGTGACTCATCCCTCGGTGCCCGCGAATTCGGTCAAAGAGCTGATCGCGCTGGCGAAGGCCAAACCGGGCACCATCAATTTCGCATCGAGCGGCAGCGGCTCGACCGCCCAGCTTTCGAGCGAACTCTTCAAGAGCATGACCGGCATCAACATAGTGCATATTCCCTACAAGGGTGCGGGTCCGGCATTAACCGACCTTGTCGGCGGCCAGGTGCAGATGATGTTTACCGGCATTTCGTCGACGCTGCCGCACGTTAAATCCGGTCGCCTGAAGGCGCTGGCCGTCTCCAGTGAAAAACGCGCGCCCATATTGCCGGACGTGCCGACGGTCAACGAGGAAGTAGCCGGCTACGAAGTAGCAACGTGGTACGGCTTGTTCGGGCCGGTGCGATTGCCAAAGCAGTACGTAACCAAACTCAATCAGACACTGGCGAAGATTTTCGCGACGCCGGACGCGCGGCAGCGGCTCACCGCGCTTGGCGCAGAGCCGATAACGATGTCGCCGGAACAATTCGCTGCCGCCGTGCGCAAGGAAGTGGCGAAATGGGCGAAAGTGATCAAGGAATCCGGCGTGCGGCCGGACTAGCGGGTACCCTTGCGCCTTGAGGTAAGCGGGTGCGAACCGTGAAGCATGCGGTAAAATCGCTATGCGATCACGCCAACCGGAGGAGTCCGCAATGAACGATGCAACCAATGCGCCGCAACTCGCGCGCAATGTCACGCGCCTCGCGCATCTCGACCTGCCGGGCGCGGGCCAGGTCTACGTCGACGGCAACTACGCCTACATCGGCCACCTGCCCAACAAGGCGGGGCTCGGCACGACCATCGTCGACGTCGCCGACCCGCGCAAGCCGCGCGTGGTGTCGCAGATCAATCTCGAAGACCCGACTTCGCACAGCCACAAGACGCGCGTGATCGGCGACATCATGATCGTCAACAGCGAGCGCAACATGACCGGCATCGGCCGCAAGGCCGACGAACTGCCGAAACTGCGCGCGGAACTCAAGGCGTCCCTCGGACGCAATGCGACGCCCGCGGAATTGGCGGCGAAGCTGGGTGTGCGTGAAGCGGACATGGCCGCAGTCGAGGCAGCCGAAAAAAATCCGTACGACAAGGGCGGCTTCAAAATCTACGACGTATCCGACCGCGCCAAACCGAAGCTCATCACGTTTCACAAGACGCACGGCATCGGCGTGCACCGCTTCGACATGGATGCGGACTACGCTTACATCTCGACCGAAATGCCCGGCTACAAGGGCAACATCCTGGTGATTTACGATATTCGCAATCCGGCGAAGCCCGAGGAAGTGTCGCGCTGGTGGCTGCCCGGCCAGCACATCGCCGGCGGCGAAACACCGACCTGGTCGGGACGCCAGCATCGCCTGCATCATGCACTGCGCTTTGGCGACCGGCTGTGGGCCGGCTGCTGGCACGGCGGCGTGCGCATCATCGACGTCGCCGACATCAAAAACCCGCGCACGATAGGCGCCTACAACTACCATCCACCGTTTCCGGAACCCTCGCATACTTTCATGGGTGTGCCGTTCCCGGTTGCGGGCCGGCAGATTGCGCTCGCCATCGACGAAGAAGATCACGCGCACGACGGCGCGGAAATGGCGCGCCGCCGCGGCCGTCCGCACGCCTGCCTGTGGGTATTCGACGTAAGCGATCCGAGCCACATCCAGCC
>JBDSSV010000247.1:0-3447 GCA_039928535.1 Burkholderiales bacterium | reverse complement strand
CCGCCGAGAAAATCGAATTGCACTCAAGCAGCGGCTCGCCCCGCCTCGATGACGCCGCCGTCGACAGCGTAAAACGCTGGCGTTTCGTGCCCGCGCGGCAGGGCGATCAACCGGTCGCGGCATGGGTGCTGATACCGATTACGTTTTCTCTGAAAGGCTGATCTTGGAACCCGCTCACGCCGTCGGCATCGCCGGTTTTCTCGCTCAGACCGACGGCGTCGCCAAAGCCATCATCGCCGTGCTGGTCGTGATGTCAATCGCTACCTGGTATCTGATTATCACCAAAACGTTGCAAACGTTGACGACACGCCGGCGCACGGCGCGATTTCTGCAATTCTTCTGGGACGCGCCCTCATTGCAAGCGGTGGCCAGCCGGCTTGAGCAGCAGCATCCCGATGAGCCGTTTTCTCATCTCACCTGGCATGCCATCGTCGCCGCGCGCCACCATCAGAACCACGGCGCAAACAAGCTCGACGTCGCCGGCAACACTGCGGAGTTCCTCACGCGCGCGATGCGCCGCGTCATCGACGAAGAGACGGCGCGCATCGAGTCGGGTCTCACCGTACTCGCATCGATCGGCAGCACCGCGCCATTCATCGGGCTGTTCGGCACCGTCTGGGGTGTCTATCACGCGCTCATCAACATCGGCATGAGCGGCCAGGGCACGCTCGACAAAGTGGCCGGCCCAGTCGGCGAAGCGCTGCTCATGACGGCGGCCGGACTCGCCGTGGCCATTCCCGCGGTACTCGCATACAACGCGTTAGTGCGCAGCAATCGCCTGGTGCTGGCGCAACTCGATTCCTTCGCCCATGATCTATTCTCGTTCCTCACCACCGGCTCGCACGTCGACGACGTGGCCAATGTGACGCCGCTCAAGTCGCCGTCGCTCGCCCCGCACGGAGCCGCCTGAGATGGCTTTCGGCAGCTTCAAGGCGGGCAGCGCCTCGGCGCCGATGGCGGAAATCAACATGATTCCCCTGATCGACGTCATGCTGGTACTGCTGGTGATTTTCATCATCACGGCGCCGCTGCTGACGCATGCGGTAAAAATAGATCTGCCCAAGGCTGCGAGCAATCCCAACCTGACGCGCCCGGACCACATCGCGCTATCGGTCAACGCGGCGAACGAGATGTTCTGGAACGGCGAGCGAGTGGATCGGTCGCAATTGACCCAGCGTCTGGCGGCGTCCGCCAAACTGGATCCGCAGCCCGAATTACATCTGCGGGCCGACAAGACCACCCAATATCAGGCGCTCGCGGAAGTCATGGCCGCGGCTGCTAAGGCAGGACTCGTGCGTATCGGCTTCGTGTCGGATCCGCGCGAGAATTAAGGAGACTCCCATGCTGCAAATGTTCGTCATCACCCTGCGCGAAGGCATAGAAGCCTTTTTGATCGTCGCGATCGCGCTCGCCTATCTGCGCAAGACCGGGCGCGATGGTTTGGTCCCGGCGGTTTTCTGGGGCACCGGAGCGGGCGTGACGCTCTCGCTGATTCTGGGGATCAAGCTTGCGGAGTACGCGGTAAAGCCGATCTGGGAAGCGCTGCTCGCGCTGATCGCAGTCGTGCTCGTGACGTCCATGGTGATCTACATGTTGCGCACTGCGAAGCACCTGCGCACCGAAATCGGTGCGCGGCTCGAAGCGGCGGCGCAAAAAACGGGGACGGCGGCGTGGTTCGGCGTGTTTGCATTCACGGTGCTGATGATTACCCGCGAAGGCATGGAGACCGCGTTCCTGATCGACGCCGTGGCGCTACGCACGGGGGCGCTCGATCTGCTCGCGGGCGCTCTCATCGGCCTCGCGCTCGCCGGCCTGCTGGCTTGGGCGTGGTCGCGCTATGGCCATCGCGTGAACCTCGCACTGTTCTTTCAGGTCACGTCGATCTTCCTGCTGCTGTTTGCATTGCAGTTGATGGTCTACAGTTTTCATGAGTTCGCCGAAGCCAACGCGCTGCCCCTGGACAACGAATACTGGCACGAAGCGACCGAAGCGTACGCCCAAGGCGTTTACGCGCAAATATATTCGCTGGCGCTGGTGTTGATTCCCGCCGGCTGGCTCGCGCTCGCCGGATTCAAGAGTCACGCGAAGAGCCGGTCGTCGGTTGCCAGCAACGCCTGATGCGTAAAATTCCACAGCGCGGATTGCCACGCCCATGAAATCCCCATCCTCGCCTGCAGCAGTTGCGGGGGATTCCTCCTCGCGGACAGGCTCACCGGCCGACCCGTCGAAACGACGGCAAATTCGCAGCGGCGATCTGTTCGGCGAGCAGCGCGAAGTTCTGATCGAACATTCCGGCGAGATTTATTCACTGCGACAGACCAGCAAAGGCAAATTGATTCTGACCAAGTAACGCCGCATTTTTATTCGAACCAGCCAGCCATCCCGCTTTTCCCGCAGGTAGCCAGCCATGCACCAAATAACCTACAGGAGCAACACCCATGGCTGGGCAACATCGTTTTTCACTCAAACCGCTATCGCTCGCCGTCTTCTTCGCACTGACAGCCTCCATCGATGCACTCGCACAGAAAACACCCGGCGATCAGCCGCTGCCCGAAGTCAAGGTGCAGGGTGAGGCGGAACGGGCGGATGGGCCGGTCAATGGTTATCGCGCGACCCGCTCCGGTACCTTCACCAAAACGGACACTCCACTTAAAGAAGTCCCCGCCTCGGTCACTGTCGTCCCGGCCCAACTGATGAAGGATCAGTCGATGCGAAGCCTGGGCGACGTTTTTCGCTACGTGCCGGGCGTGCTGATGCATCAGGGGGAAAGCAATCGCGACCAGGTCGTCATCCGCGGCAACAGCACGACGGCAGATTTCTTCATCAACGGCGTGCGCGACGATGCGCAGGTTTTCCGGGATCTCTACAATCTCGAGCGCGTCGAGGTGCTGAGAGGTCCGGGCGGCATGATCTTCGGTCGCGGCGGCGCCGGCGGCGTCGTCAACCGCTTGACCAAAAAACCAGTTTTCGAGCGTAGCGGGGAGGCGAGTCTGACGCTGGGAAGTTACGCTCAGCGCCGCGCCACCTTCGATTACGGCAACAAGCTCGGCGATGCGGCGGCGTTCCGCCTGAATGCAATGGCCGAAGGCGCCAATAATTTTGTCGATGGCGTGGATCAGCGCCGCTGGGCGGTGAATCCGACGTTGACCTACGCTTTCAGCGCGCAAACGGCGCTCACGCTCGATTACGAGCATCTGCACGACGGACGGGTTCCCAACCGCGGCGTGCCCTCGTTAAGCGGGGCGCCGTTGAATGCGGGCACGAGCACTTTTTTCGGCAATGCCACGCAGAGTTCCGCGCATTCGTACGTCGACGGCCTCGCCGCGGTGCTCGACCACGACTTCGGCAAAGGCCAGCAGCTGAAGAATACGTTTCGCTTTACGCGGTACGACAAGTTTTACCAGAACGTGTATCCCGGGGGCGCTGCAACCGCAGCGGGAACGCTGC
>JBDSSV010000246.1:0-3477 GCA_039928535.1 Burkholderiales bacterium | reverse complement strand
GCGCTGCTGCAAATGTGGCAGCGCCGACATTGCCGCCCTGTGCGAATTCGCGCGCATAGCCGATTGCCGCGCGTTCGGCGCCGCTGAGGGTCTGGGCGAACATGCCGGCATTGAGTTCGTCGAGTTCCGCCTGCGTGACACCTTCTTTCAATGCGACCGGCGCGTGGTGCGTCCACGCATATTGATTGCCGCGCGCCAACGCCAGTATCGCCAGCTCGCGAACCCGTCCGCTCAACGTAGTGCGATAGCGCACGTACTCGCCGTACTCAGCGAAGGCGCGCAGGCCATCAGGCGCATGCCCCAGGCCGCGCAGCACGTCCGATACTTTGCCGCGCGTTTTTGCGATCCCGGCGAATACCTCCGCCAGCGCGGCATCGGCGCGCTCGTCGGCTACCGGCAGTCGCGCGGATTCAGCGCGTGCCGAGCTTGTCATGGAATTTCAACACGTCGGCGACGCAGCGGTCGGGCATGTAATCATAAACGTTGTGCCGCGCGTTTTCATAGACGATAAGTTCCGCGCCTTTGATGCGCTTCATCATCTCATCGTAGAGCGACGCCGCGCCGATTGGCTCGGCACCGGGCGCGACGATCAGCGTCGGGCACTTGATCGCGTGGATTTCATCCATGAAGTCGGTGTCGGTCCAGTAGCCGATGAACCGCGCCAGAAAATCGAGGTCGTTCTTGCAAATTTCGTCGAGCACCCACGCGACCAGCTTAGGATCGGCTTCACCGACCGGCAAACGATCGTTGATCGTCTCGCCGAACACGGCGCGCATGCCGCGCTTCGCGGCGTCGCGCAGCCAACCTTTACCCTGCTCGCCCTTGAACCCGGGCGTCGAGCAGAACAGCACCAGGCTCTTGACGCGTTCCGGATGATGTATTGCCAGCTGCTGCGCGGAGTAACCGCCTGCCGATACGCCAACGATGTGCGCCTTGTCGAGTTTGAGATGGTCGAGCGCTTCCAGCGCGTCCCGCATCAAGCGCTCTTTGTTGACCGGCTTGTCGGCCGGCGGTATCTGCGAAGCGCCGTGCCCACGCGTATCGATGCGTATGACGCGAAAGCGGCGCGCCAACCCGGGCACCATCGAGTAGAAACGCCGCGAGCTGCTCATCGCCGGGTGCAGCATGACCAGCGGCTCGGCCGCCGTCCACGGGTCGGTGTAGTCATCGATGTAGTATGCGATCTCGATACCGTCGCTGGTTTTGAAAGTTTGTTTTTCCATTGGCGTTGCCTGTGTGAAAATTACAGCGGACGACCCGCGCGTACATCATCCAGAAACCGCCTGGCTTCCTGCGCGCAGCGATCGGGAATTTCACCGACCATGCTGTGCCCCGGCCCTTTGATGCTGACGTAGCGGCAGTTGCGCAGATAGCGGCGCATGCCCTCGTATTCGTGCGCTTCGACCATGGGGTCCGGATCGGGCACGACCATCAGCGTCGGACAGGCAATCGCGCTCAGCTTCTCTGGAAAGTACTCGCTCGCCATCAGCGGCACGAAGCGGCCGAGGTATTCGGGCGTCACGCCTTCCGCCGTATCGAGAAACCACTTCTGATGCGCGGGGCTCGCGTCGCCGATGCGGTCGTGCATCGTTTCGGTCAGGAAATTGCGCACGCCGCCTTGGGCCACGCGTGCCAGCCAATTGCCTTTTGCGGGCCGTTCCGGATTGATGCCTGGCGTTGCCGCGTACACGCCGAGTGAAGCAAAGCGTTCCGGAAAGCGCAGCGCCGCGTGCATGGCGATAATGCCGCCTGCCGATGCACCTATCACGTGTGCACGTTCGCACTTGAGATGATCGAGCAGCTCGATCAGGTCGCGCGCGAGCCGCTCGTTCGTCAGCGGCTTGTCGAGCGCCGGCTGGGATTTGCCGTGCCCGCGGATGTCGGGCCGGATGACGCGGTATCCGCGCGCGAGATGCGGCACCCACGCATACAGGCGCAGCGCACTGCCCATGCCCGGGTGTATGAGCACGAGGGTTTCCGGTTGGGTCCACGGGTCGGTGTAGTCGTCGGCAAGGTAGTGCAAAGTCGTGCCGTCGCTGGCCTGCCAGAAACTGGATGTCGTCATGATCGATTGTCTGCTGGTTGAAAGAGAGATACCCGTGACGTGGACGAAAACAACGTATGTAAACGTCGTCGGATTATATAGGTACCACACAGGCGGCGCAGTTGCGGAAGACGCCGGCCTGCGCGCAGATTTGCTACCATGCACGCATGAAAGAAAAACTGCTGTGTATGCTCGCGTGTGCAGTGTCGGCGGCTTCAGCCGGCGCGGCGGAACCCGCCACCTATCCATCCAAGCCGATACGCTTCATCGTGCCGTTCGCGCCGGCGGGCAGCGCCGACGCACTGGCGCGTACGCTGCAGCCCGCATTGAGCGAAGCGCTGGGCCAGACGCTGGTGATCGACAACCGTCCCGGCGCGAGCAGCACGATAGGCACCGAGTTGGCCGCGAGGTCCGCACCCGACGGCTATACGCTGCTGATGGCGACGACGACGCATACGATCAATCCGAGCCTGATGAAGCTGCCATTCGATCCCGTGAAGGATTTTGCGGCCGTCTCGCTCGTCGTTTCGCAACCGAACATCCTCGCCGTTCATCCATCGATTGCGGCGAAATCGGTGAAAGAGCTAGTCGCCCTGGCGAAAGCAAAACCGGACACGCTCAATTTCGCGTCGGGCGGCAACGGCAGTTCACCACATCTGTCGGGCGAGCTATTCAAGATCGTCGCCGGCATCCAGATCACGCATGTCCCGTATAAAGGCTCGGGTCCCGGCGTCACCGATCTGGTGGGCGGCCACGTGCAAATGATGTTCGCCGGCCCGTTAGCACTCGAGCAGCTTATCAAGAGCGGCCGTCTGCGCGCGCTCGCGGTTGCAGATAAGCGGCGCTCGTCGGTATTGCCCGATGTGCCGACCATGGCCGAAGCCGGTTTTCCCGGCGTCGAAACCGGCACCTGGTACGGCATGCTCGCGCCCGCGCGCACGCCACCGGCTATTATTGCGCACGTCCAGCGCGCGATCGTGCGCATCCTGCAGACGCCGGAGCTCAAGACGCGCATGGCGAACCAGGGCGTCGACATTGTCGCGAGCAGCCCTGCCGAGTTTGAAAAGTTTATAATCGCCGAAATCGCCAAATGGTCGCGCGTCGTCAAGGCAGCCAACGTGCGCGCGGACTAGCGTCGAATCCCGCCTCATTTTTCAAAGATCGCCATGAATCCTCAAGATTACGACCTCGACGCTTTCTGGATGCCGTTCACGGCCAATCGACAGTTCAAGGCGAAGCCGCGCATCTTCGTGTCCGCGAAGGACATGCATTTTATTACGGACGACGGGCGCGAAGTGCTCGACGGTATCGCCGGCCTGTGGTGCGTGAACGCCGGTCACGGGCGCAAGAAAATCGTCGAGGCGATCCAGAAGCAGGCCGGCGTGCTCGATTACGCGCCGCCGTTTCAGATGGGCCATCCGCTGCCGTTCAAA